>JBCCXA010000006.1 GCA_039192515.1 Verrucomicrobiota bacterium
GCCATATCACACATGCCTCAAGAAATCAGACTCTACTTTGCTACAAGAATTGCTCCATTACCCCAAAGTCATACCTCGAGTATCCAATATACTTAAAAATACCTTTTTTCAGTGCCGACTAATTATATTCGATAAGATCTTGAGTTTACTGTTATTTCATAGAGACTCTCACCCTTATGTTGGAGAAGAAATTTGATATCATTGGAGTAGGGTCGCCAGTAGTTGATTCTTTAGCTCACGTTAGTGAGGATTTTGTTGCTGGTATTAGCGGTGAAAAGGGTGGAATGGAATTAGTATCTGCAGAGCAAATGGCAAACATGATAAACAATATAGATGGTGAAGTGCTTCAGGCCGCGGGAGGGTCTGCTGGTAACACTGTTTTTGGTCTAGCAAAATTGGGCCTGAAATCAGCCTTTGTTGGTAAGTTGGGTAACTGTGAAGCCGCGGCTTTTTATAGAACAGAGTTCGAAAAGTTAGGTGGTGATAGTAGCCGCTTTAAGATCGGTGATATTGCAAACGCCAGATGTTTGTCGTTAGTTACCCCCGATACAGAACGGACGATGAGGACTGATTTAGGAGCTTCTGCCATGTTAGCTGCCAATGAGCTTTCTTCCGAAGACTTTGCAGATGCAAGGCACGTGCATGTGGAAGGCTATGTTTTATTTAATCGGGACTTAATGATGGCCACTTTGAAAGCAGCAAAAGAAGCGGGCTGCACCATTAGCTTGGATTTAGCCTCTTTTGAAGTCGTTGGTGCTGCTAAGGATATTTTAGACTCTATTTTGGACCAGTACATTGATGTGGTATTTGCTAATGAAGAAGAAGCGGCTGCTTATGCTGGGGTACAAGTTTCTGATCAAGACTCAGTTAGGCAATTAGGTGGTAAGTGTGAGATTGCCGTTGTGAAATTAGGAAAAGATGGATCACTTATTTTTAACAATGGTGATTTGATCAAGATAGAACCAGTTAAAGCGCAAGCGATTGATACCACGGGAGCTGGAGATCTTTGGGCAACGGGGTTTCTATACGGTTGGCTAAAAGGTAGACCTTTAAAAGAATGTGGGGATTATGGTTCCGTTGTGGCCTCAGAAGTTGTTAGCATCTTGGGTACTAGCCTTCCGGATCAAACTTGGCAACAGAGAATCTTTCCAGCACTAAATCTGGCATAGACCAACGAGATCTATTAGTAATCAATTGCCAGCGGACTCTTGAATTCAACTATCTTTTTAGAATATTAATAGCGCTTAGTAATTTAGTGCCAATTGAGGCTCTATTAATGCGATAAGGTTTATCAGCACTACCCTCTGGACTTGGGGCCAAAGGAGTAGCTGAGAGCTGGGGAGTTGTTCGACGTAGATGAAAGAACATGGGTATATGTCCAATGAAAAACTCTTCTTTTTCACGCACGCGAATGACTTCAGATCGCTCGAGCTCGCCTATAGAGTTATAGGTATAGATTCCGTTTTCAGAATGAAGATCTCGGACGATTAATGTGTCTTCATTTACTTCAATCGAGCAATGTTGGTGAGAGATGGACGGGTCGGAGATATAAATAACTCCATCTTGTATGCTACAGGTGTCATCTGAACTTCTAGTAACAAATGATTTCTTAGATTCGAGCTCAATAAGCCCCGTTTCAACAACATGGGAACATAAAAACGGCTTTAACGCACCGAATGATAGAATATCTAATTTATATGTTCTTCGGATGTTACGGCGGAGGCGCCCTCTGCTATTGAGGGAACCAGTAGAGTTGTTAGTAGATGTCTGTCTGATATTTTCTTTCATAATTGTAGGACCCTTTAATAGAATAAATTTCATATTAGATTTGATCACCATCAAGTCAAGAGGCAGCTATCAAAATTGATCTAAATGAACGACTTTTTAATCATCACTTTTCACAATAATCATCTAGAGCATTAGATCTTATGAGTATTATAAAGGCCATATTCTATGGTACCTAAGCGAAAGACCTAAGGACTTAGCGGTTTTTCTGTAGCATAGAATTTGCTCTAAAGGATGTTTCAATAGGATGCAACAACAGACTCATGCTTTTGCAATCAATCTCGTAGATAGTTAAGAGGTTTCTATTTTCTCTAAAGTAAGGTGCAAAATGGAACTCAAATTAAATACGATTGAGGCAAGAGAACTGTTATGGCAAAGGTTTATGCGCCCATGCCTTCCTCAAAAGAGCCTCCAGCGACTGGGAAGCAAAGCTGTTTGTTGACATAATTAATGGCATCCGCTCCACATGCATCAAGATCTCTATAAGCACTTTCTGCTTCAGTAACTAGAGGAGCTGTCTTGGTCCCCATGATCTTACAATAGCGTTGAGGATAGCCAATATTTATAAGCATCTCCGCATATCTAGGCATATTTAAATCGCCAGTCGATAAGTCAGTGAACTGCATGGCGCGGTCCGACCATTCCGGAGCCATGCCACGTAATGGATATCCAGAACGAACGGTGTGATTCTTAATATGAGCAGCCACGACCCTAGAACCGACTTTGCGGAAGCGATCTTCCCAAGATTCTCCTTCCCAGCAGTGAGATGGGTCAGCGTTAACAGTTACGGATTTGTCACCATCACAGGCATCTACTAATTGTAAAAAATCATCAGCGCACATGGCAGCTGTTCCGGGATGAATCTCATGCGCGAGGTAAATGCCGAGACGATTAGCGTGCTCACGGATTTTTGCAGTCTTTGTGACGAAGCGCTCATCACCTTCTTTGACTAGATCAAAATCTTCTCCAGCCCAAAATCCCCAGGGGTAACCAGTAGCTATTTCCCAGCCGTAGGTGACACCCCAGAACATAGGAATGACTTTGATTCCTAGCTCGACGCAAAGGTCCATAAAACTTAAGACATACTTCTCAGCCCAAGTTTCAATTTCTTCAGGAGATTTGCTTGCGATCTCGGGCGGTAAAAAAGGTTTAATAGTAGGGCTTTGGGTCCAAGCGGTGGTGTGAACCCAAAAAGGGCAATGCGCAGAAAGACCATCTAGCTTCAATGCATGCTTTTCAAAAATATCTTTGATCTCTTTAGCTTGCATAAAGCTTGCACCTTGTTGGACCAGATAGTTTGAGGGTTGTGCTCCAACGGCTCCAGAGCCCTTGGCAAAAGCTAAAAATTGATCTAGGGATTTCGCGCCATGCTGAGCGCCTTCGATACTGGAGTGAAATACGATATTAGCCATAACAGAGAAAAGATAATGAATATCTATCTGGATGGATGCAACAAAAACAAGGGGATCAATGTAAATAAATACAATCGAGACTCTTAGCCTAATTCTTCTCTTAATCTTTGGGTAAGTGCCTGCAGCTCTCTTTCACTCACTTCTTTGGGGATGGCTATAGGATGATGACAACAAAGCTTGCATGTGCTAAATGGCTTGGGGATTTGAAATTTATCCCAGCTATTAAGTTCCCACTTCTTTGAAAATTGACAACTGAGAGGAATGATTGGGACACCGCTTGCTTGAGACAAGTGAATAATACCTGGGTGAATCTCATAGCGTGGCCCTCGTGGACCATCTGGAGTTAGTGCTACATGGCCTTTATTCTCTTTCAATTCTCGGACTAGCCTCAAGAATGCTTGAATTCCCTTGGAGCTTTTAGAAGAAGAGCCTCTAGCTGCTCGAACACCAAAGCGTTCAGCTATCTTAGTAATCAGTTCCCCGTCTCTACTGGTGCTAATCATAACAACTAAGGGTTGGGGTGAAAGGTAGCGTCTATAGAGAAAGGGAGTAATGAGGATTCGGTTGTGCCAAAAAGCAAATAGAAACGAATCATTCCTAGATGAGTCGATTACATTGCCTGGATCCTCAAGCTCAAACCGCAGTGTCCAGCAAAGTGCGCGAATGAGAAATGCACCAAGTGGTGGAAGCACCTTTTTATGTAGAAACGTATTCTTTTTCATGCACAAAAGAACGTTCTTGATTCAGCCTTACTATGAATAGTTCGGTAGACCTTAAGGTGCTTACTGTATAATTTGGCTCTAAGTCTTATTTTCAAGAAACCATTTGTAAGCGGAAGCAATGCCATCCTCAAGCGAGATCTTTGGTGCCCAGCCCAGGGACTTAATCTTATTCACATTGAGAAGCTTTCGGGGTGTGCCATCTGGTTGCGAAGTATCCCAAACGATTTTGCCTTTGAAACCAACAGTAGCTTGAATCATGTCAGCCAGTTGCTTAATAGAAACGTCCTCTCCACAACCGATATTGATAATTTCTTCTGAGTCATAGTTCTCTAATAGAAAAATGCAAGCAGCAGCCATGTCGTCTACATGAAGAAATTCACGTTTAGGTGAGCCTGTTCCCCATAGTGTTACTGTGGGCTTTTCATTTATTTTTGCATAGTGCATTTTATAGATAAGACCGGGGAGAACGTGGGAAGTGATTGGGTCAAAATTGTCATTTGGCCCATATAAATTGGTAGGCATAGCAGAAATATAATGAGCACCGTACTGGCGTCGATAAGACTGGCATAACTTGATACCGGCAATTTTGGCGATGGCATAAGCATCATTGGTAGGTTCTAAGGGGCCCGTTAGTAGGTGTTCTTCACAGATAGGTTGGGGGGCTAGCTTTGGGTAGATGCAAGAGCTGCCGAGGAATAGAAGTTTTTCCACACCTGTATCATAGGCCGATTTGATCAGTGAGTTCTGGATACTTAAATTATCCAATAAAAACTCCACAGGGTACTCATTATTTGCCTTAATGCCGCCTACTCTTGCCGCTGCGTCAATAATATGTGTCGGTCTTTCTATTTTGAAGTAATCTCTAAGAGCTGACTCATGGGTCAGGTCTAGCTCCTCGCGACTTCGCATTAAGATTGTCCATCCACCATCAGCCTCAAGATGGCGAATGATAGCGCTACCTACAAGCCCCCGATGGCCCGCAACAAATATTTTCTTCGAATCAGACATGTCTAGCTAAATAAGATAAATCTTATATAGTAAAGCAGAGACTATTGAGCTCAAGTGCCAATGAAATAATTTTTACATATTATCATAGTGAAGTCCCAGAGATTAACTTTTCCTGTGTCCGCTCTTAAACTTAAAAATTTATTGGAGCGAATGAACGTTCTTCAGCTAAAGGAAGAAGATATTCAGGAAACGTTCTATGCGGGCTCAGGACCTGGCGGTCAGAAGCGTGCTAAAACAGCTTCTGGGGTTGCTCTGCTGCACCTACCAACTGGTGTTCGAGTCCGTTGCCAAAGAGAAAGAAGCCAAGGGATCAATCGCTTTCTGGCGAGGAGGATTCTGGTTGAGGAGCTAGAAGCTCGTGAAAAGGGTAAGACACGCCATCAAGTCAAAGCTCAGGCTTTGCGCGATGAAAAACTTCGTAAGTCAGGAGCCAAACCCAAAACCAAGAAGCCTACCATTACCGAGATGGAAAAACACTTTCACCTGCGTCTGCCGGGTGAAGGAATCCAATCATAATTCATACGAAGCAATAAAGGGCTTGCCAAATTATCTTAAATTCATTCGATAGAGAAAAGTCAGTGCATGCTTATTTTTATGATTTTGGCATTAGCTGGGGGAATGCTCGTTTATCATGCGCTTACTAGAAATCATTGGGAGCAGACAGCAGCTTTATTTTTATTGAATTTATCGTCCTTCTTTAAGCTTGGATTAAAACTGAGCTGAGGAAGTGGAATGCAAGAAGATAGTCATAGCTGGAGGAACAGGCTTTTTAGGTAAAGTCTTGATTGAATGGTTTTCAAAGAGGTTTGATGAAATAGTTGTCTTAAGTAGAAGTAGTATAGATTTGGCCGGGGTGAAGATAGTTTGCTGGGATCGCGAACGGCTAGGAGAATGGAAAGAGGAATTAGAAAATGCGGAAGTGCTGATCAATCTAGCCGGTGTTTCTGTCAACTGTCGTTATCACAAAAAGAACAGCAATGGTTTTGGGAAATGGTCCCAATAGTTTCTATCCCGTCCTAAAGAGATTGGTTTACTTGGGCCTAGGAGGTCAAATGGGACATGGGGAACAGTATGTCTCTTGGATTTATGAAAAAGACTTTTGTCGGGCAATGAAATGGATTATTAAAAAAGCCTAACTGTCATGGAATACATAACCTTGCTGCTCCGAGTCCACTCACTAACAAAGAAATGATGAGACAGCTAAGGCAAAACTTTAAAGTGCCCTTTGGCCTGCCAGTAACTCATGACATGCTAGAATTAGGTGCATTCCTTTTGAGTACAGAGACAGAGTTAGTACTAAAAAGCCGTCGGGTTATACCAGGTAAACTACTGGCAGAGGGATTTAAGTTTAGTTGTAACAGCTTTGCAGATGCGCTTGCATGCCTGGAAGAAAAATAACAAGTAGTATATTTTATGTGTATAGGTATTAAAAGTTTGCTAGCTTGCAACTGTCTATGTTTGTGGATCGAGTAAGAATTTGGGCGCGCGCCGGGAAAGGCGGAGACGGCTGCACGAGTTTTCGTCGGGAAAAGTACGTGCCTATGGGTGGACCAGATGGTGGAGATGGAGGGAAGGGAGGTGATATCATTCTTCGTGTGAATCCACATATGAACAATATGACACACCTCAAGTATCATCCTCACCAATTTGCTGAAAATGGGAAACCCGGAAAGGGATGGAAGCGCTCGGGCAAAGGTGGGAAGAGTATTACCATTGATGTCCCGCCAGGCACGGTCATATATGAGTTAGAAGTTGAGGAGGAGAATTTTGAAAGAGCTGCAGATGAAGAGGGCATGATACTCGTTCACGATCTTGTTGAAGATGAGCAAAAAGTGGTTTTATGTGCTGGTGGTAAGGGCGGCCTAGGCAACCAAAATTTTAAGAGTTCTACTAACCAGGCTCCTACTAAAGTCACGAGAGGGAAGTTGGGTGAATTTGGCCAGTATGTCTTCGAATTAAAATCAATCGCTGACGTAGGCTTAGTGGGATTTCCCAATGCGGGAAAGTCTAGCTTGATTGGCGCTTTATCTGCGGCAAAACCGAAGGTGGCTTCCTATCCTTTTACAACCTTACGCCCTATCGTAGGTGTGATTGATTTAAATGGCTATGAGCGCTTGGTCATGGCTGATATTCCTGGTTTAATAGAAGGTGCACATGAAGGAGTTGGTCTAGGGCATGATTTTTTGAAGCATATTGAACGCTGTCGCGTTCTGGCTATGGTCTTGGATATGGCGGGGACAGAAGGTAGGCATCCGGTTGATGACTTCATGAAGCTACGCCAGGAAATTTCTTTATATGATGAGGAGCTTAAACAGCGTCCCTTTATTGTTGTCGCCAATAAAATGGATTTACCGGAAGCAGAAGAAAACCTGGAAACCTTTAAAAGTCGCTTTGATCATGATGTGATTGGAATCTCTGCTAAGCAAGAGCAAGGGCTCAAGGATTTGAAAAAAAAATTAGCTACTTACAAATGAAATTCATGAGACCGCTTAAGACCTATTTTGCTTTTTTGATCATGGGCTTGGCCTGTGCTCATAACATCTTCGCTCAGGATGAAGAGATCTTAAAGCAGGAATCAGAATTGTTGGGAAATGAAGTGAGCTTAAGTCTGCCTGAAGCTTTGAAGATGGCTCTAGAATCAAACTTAGATGTAGCTATCGGCCGAATCACTCCAGCTATTGAAGAGACCAATATTTTGAGTGAGCGCGATGCCTTTGATCCCTCCTTAGACATTTCTCTAGATTATGGGGAAAATAGTTCGCCAAGATCTGCCGAACAACAAGCTGCAGATGGAAGAGCTTCTACAAAAAGTAGAACAGCCACGGGTCAAGTTTCCGTATCACAAAAAACTTCTCTTGGAACGGAGCTTTCGCTTTCATCCAGAACGAGAGATCGGATGACAACCTTTAATGATTTTGAAGATGAATTTTCTACTTTTGTTGGTGTTGAGGCTACGCAGCCCTTGCTTAAAGGCTTTGGAACAGATAATAACTTGGCTTCTATTCGTATTGCTGAAAAAGGAAAAATCATCGCCGAAGCTGAATTTCAGAATCAAGTTGAGACTATTATTCAGGACGTTTTCTTTGCCTATTATGATTTATTATTCTCCAGTGCTGATGTGATTTCTAAGAAGAAATCCATGGAACTCGCTGAAAGACTCTCAAGAGATAATAAGAAGCGTTATGAGCTGGGTGCTATGACAAAACTTGATATTTCTAATGCGGATGCAGAAATAGCAGGTAGAAAGAATGCAGTAGTGGAGGCTGAGGAAATCGTGCAGCTAAATGAAAATAAATTACTGCGACTCATCACCCGTGATATGGGCATCTGGCTGCAAAACGAGTTGGATCTAACCGACACCCTAAATGAGCCAGGCAAAGAAATTCCACAAAATTATGATATTGCCGTGGGCTTAGCTAATCGCTCAGATTATCAAGCCCTTCTACATAGGGCGGACCAAAATGAGCTGAGATTAGCTTTTCAGAAGCAGCAACTACTTCCTCAATTGGATTTAACAACTAGCTTTGGATACAACGGCTTGTCCGATGATTTAGGAGAAAGCTATAAGAACATTTCTGAAACGAGGGATGAAGATTGGAATGTTGGGTTTCGCTTTATAATTCCCTGGGGGAATTACAGGGAAAAGGCCCGTTTCCGTGAGGCCGAGTTGCTCAAAGCACGAACCATCTTAGAAATCAAAAACAAAGAGCAGGATGTGATTGAGGAGATTGATAACGCGCTCATCTCACTCAACAGCTCCAAGAAGAAGCTAGTGGCAAGCCGGACTGCCAGGAGATTTGCCGAAGAAAATGCCGCTGCTGAAGAGGTTAAATTGACAGAGGGCTCTAGCACAACCTTTGTAGTTCTTGAACTTCAGCAAGATGCTCAAGAGGCAGAAACTACGGAATTAAGAAATTTGCGAGAATTTAATAAAGCCCTTGTTCGGTTGAAAAGAGCACAAGGCTTACTCCTTAAAGAAAATGGAATTACCATCTTAAGCGACTAGCCATTCGGTCTTGCTTCAAGACTGCCAAAATTTAGTCTCTACTTTCCATAATCTGGCTTATTACTTTTCATAAAGAGATAGAAAGAAGCGTATCTTAACTTTCACGCGTTAGTCTTTTCTAACCTAATGGTTACTTTGCATAGCAAATGATGGAAGTGTCAGAAAAGTAACAACTTACGTCTATAGATATAAAAGTGCCTTTCTAAGCTTCGCTCTGATCTTTTGATAAACCCTTGACTTAGCTGGATTTATGGGCATTTTACAACGGTAATTTATTTAACTCAGCGGCTATAACCTCAATTGGTGTGAAATTTTTATATTGATGTAATTGCCATTGGGGATTCGTGAGAATGGCTTGGTCTAGTTGAGGTAAATCGGTTGCTAGCGTAGGATTCTGTCCAGACGCTCTCCGAAAAGGTGTAGAGGGCCTTTTATGGCATAGGAAAGTGTCCTTGGATTCCTGTAGTTTGCCTTTGGCTCCAAAAAAGTAATTGAGTTCGGGCTGGTGGGTGTAAGCAAAAAAACCTGTTTTATGCTGGGCGTTACCGTCATGAAGTTCTTTGGCAAATAGATAGGCGATATTATTCTGATCGCCTCTGTTAAGCAAAGATAAAGGTCGCATCATGTAGGATATGGCATTTTTGATAGCTGGATTTTGCATCAACTTTTGCGCAAACTGGTGACCTGCTTGATAACCATCATCATGCCCACGTTTGGCGGTTTTCTTAAGCTCATTATTCATAATCACAAGGTAATTTTAATTATAGATGAGTGAGTCAAGAATTGCTAGGGACAAGAATGGGTTATGGGAAAAAGGTTTGTCTTCCAGACCCTGCCATCTTTCACCATATTCTATAGATTTCTATTACAAAGCTATAGGCGAAGTGATATGACTGCGCACTGGTTTTGGATTTATGAATAACGGATCTTATTTTTTAGCCATGTAATTTAGCACGTCCTGAGCTTGTTTGCTGGTAGAGGCGTTGAGATCTAGCCATACAACGGATCCATCTTTTATCAAAAAGGCCCGCCTTTTCGACATGCCGATCATACTGCCGGTTCCAAAGGCTTCTATGACTTTACCGTCCTTATCGGCGATCAAAGTATAGGGTAAATGGTACTTTTCCCTAAATTTAGCTTGGTCCTGAGGCGTGTCTTTACTGACTCCAATGACTTGAATGCCAAGATCTTGGAGCTTTTCATATTCATCTCGGAGAGAGCAAGCTTGTTTGGTGCAGCCGGGTGTATCGGCTTTGGGATAGAAGAAAACAAGTGTCAGTCCCTTAGTATAGGCTTCTGCAAAGTCGAAAGGCTTACCTTCATGAGTGATGGATTTAGGAGTAGGCGCTTTACTACCTATGGCTGGGGAATTCGTTGCCTTGACGCCAGTGATAGTAGAGAAAAGTGAAAATATCATAATGGCTAAAAATTTGTTATCAAACATCAAGAAATATAACCGTAGTTAACAAAATAACAACAGCTCTAGGGCCTCTTCAGGCTTGAGAGACTGAGTTTTAGGGATAATATTAGGTAGCGCCCAAGCGGAAGCCGGCCAATCACCATAGATACCAACAACTTTTTGTTCTAGGGTTCTTCCAGCAGCTAAAAGATTTAATCTTCCGCCATCAATTCCTATGGTAGGCATTCCTTCTGAGGCTATGGCGACAGTTTCTAGAAGACTTGCTTCTACAATTGTGATGTGGTCAAAATCTTCAAAGATCCGCTGGGTGTTTTCTCTTTCTTGAGGAAGTATAGGGATAAGTAGATTAGTTTGGTGCTCGGTTAGCTTGGCAAAGCTTTGCCACCACGGCTTACTGATCGCATGTTTTGGTGAGCCGCTTAGGGGCGATAATAGAATGCCATGGGACTTTGAGGGAGTTGGGTTCAACGGTGATTTGACTAGTGGCAGGCTGATGTCGGGCAATTCTTTCTTGAGTATCCTCGAGGCTAGTTTAATTAACTGTATATAGTGAGGGGTTTCTCCTCTGGGATGAATATCCTGAGCTAAATGAAATTTAGCTTTAACTGTTTCGTTTACCATATTTTCAAGCTCTATGAGGTGATGGCAGTCGGAGATGAGCGATTTTCTACAATTTTGGGTGGGAAAAAATAGCCCTATGACGGCAAAAATATCCTCCCTTGATAAAGCTACTCTTAAATCGCTCTGATTTCCCTCTATAAACTCGACGGAAATGGAGGAAAAAAGATCCTTGGTGATGTTATCATGGGGCCAAATCAGTGGATTTGGGTTAATTGAGGTGATAGATTGCAAAGCCGCTAGCTGATGAATTCGGTCGCCAAGTATCCCTTTTGGACCTCCTAATGGGCGCGTCATATGAGATGGACAGAGGATTAAAAGGCGACTCATGGCTTGTTCTGAGCGAAACTTACAATAAATTCTTTATTCAATGACAGATAAAATTGTTAAGTCCGTCTCATTTAAATATCTGGCTGGTCGATTTACTAAAGCGTGGATGCTTCATTCAATTGGGAAAAAGTATTTTCAAGCTTAGGCGAGCAGCAAAAAGATTACCTAAGTTTTGAAGTTGGTGGCAAATGTTTTGGCGTGCCAGCCCAACATGTTTGGGGCATTACCCGAATGTTCGATCTCGAAATGGTAAAAGAGGGGCCGGCTTATTTAGCAGGCGTTACGCATATCTGCGGGATAGAGGTTCCTGTGATAGATCTTGGTCTTAGAGATGGTTCTCCGGAACCTTTTGAAATCCAGAACATGACAGAGGAAGAGGCTAAGAGTCACTGCATCTTGGTGGTAAAAGACCCTAGCATGAATGATGATCAGCCTCACTTGGGTCTACTAGTTGAGAGACTGCGTGGGTTCAAGAAGGTGGATCCTACAAATGCTAAGGTCCACCCAGTCGTTCAATGCGAAATTCAGATGAGTGACATCGAGGATGCCTTTGCTTGGCCTGATCGGTACATGTATGAAGATGAAGTTGAAGACTTGATCGATCGGCAATTGAGCGATATGCCACAATTTCTCTCCAATCTTAGTGATGTTGGCTGCAATTAAGAGCACCACGAAGCTCGTTCCTCTGCATTTCAAAATCTTATTAGTCGATTACAATCCTGTGCTCTAATTGGAGTTGACCATTGAAGTCGGACGACTAGCCTTACTTCTTTCTCATGGAATAGTTAATGTGGCTACGGCACATCATTAAGGCTGTGGGGAAAAAGGTGAAAATGACACCATCAACCATCAAATTTTAAGCTTTGAACGTAAAATGATAGGATTTTTAGCTAAGAAAGTCTTTGGGTCGCAAAGTCAACGAGAAGTTAAGCGCTTGATGAAAGAAGCGGATCGAATTAATGAAATTGAAGAAGCACTGCAGTCTCTCTCTGATGGTGAATTACAGGCCAAGACAGATGAGTTCAAGAAGCGCCTTAAAAAGGGTGCTACTTTAGAGGACATCAAATTAGAGGCCTTTGCCGTTGTCAAAAACACCTGTAGGCGTTTTAGCAATTCTAAAAGACAGATAGAAGTTAGGGGGCACCCACTTTTATGGGAGATGATTCCTTATGACGTGCAGCTAGTAGGCGGTATGGTTTTGCATGAGGGCAGGATTGCTGAAATGGCGACGGGTGAAGGTAAGACATTGGTTGCAACGATGCCTACCTATCTCAACGCATTGACTGGTAAGGGGGTTCACATTGTCACGGTGAATGATTATCTGGCAGCTCGTGATTCTGAGTGGGTCGGTGAGGTGCATCGATTCCTAGGACTCTCCGTAGGGTGTGTGCAACATGGTCAAAGTCCTGAAGAGCGTCGCGCTATCTACGAGTGTGATGTTGTTTATGGAACGAATTCAGAGTTAGGCTTTGATTATTTGCGTGATAATGGCATGGCTACGCGCTCAGAAGATCAGGTCCAACGCGGGCATTACCACGCCATTATTGATGAGGTTGATTCCATCCTGATTGATGAGGCTCGGACTCCGCTAATCATTTCTGGTCCTGCAACAGTGTCCACTCACCAGTATGATAAATTTAAAGACATGGTGGCTAGGTTGGTGCGCAAGCAACATAAGATTTGTAATGATTTTGCGAATGAAGCGAAAAAGAAGGCGGAGGCTGGAGAGATCGCTGAAGCAGCTGGCTTGCTATTGAAGGTCAAGATGGGCATGCCTCGCAATCCCCTTCTACTCAAATACAAGGAAGATCCTGATATGCTTCGTGCTATAGATGATGCTGAGCTATTGCTCTACCAGGATTCTCGTCGTACTGAGCTATATAAACTTAAGGAAGCGCTTCACTTTACCGTGGAGGAGAAAAGCAGTGATGCTGACTTGTCTGAAATGGGAAGATCGTTTTTAGATCCAAATGATCCAGATGCGTTTGTCTTACCTGACTTGGTTACGGTGCACCATGATATTGATTCGGACCCAAGTCTAACACCTGAACAAAAAAATGAGAAAAAACAGCAAGCTCAAGCAGATTATGAAAACGCGAGCCAACGGATTCACAATATATCTCAGCTTCTAAGAGCTTACTGCGTCTTTGAAAAAGACGTACACTATATTGTCCAGGATAACAAAGTGGTAATTGTCGATGAAAATACGGGGCGCGCCATGCCAGGTCGTCGCTGGAGCGATGGACTGCACCAAGCAGTTGAAGCGAAGGAAGGTGTGAAGATCGACCAAGAAACCCAGACCTTAGCCACTATTACGATTCAGAATTATTTCCGTCTCTATGACAAGTTATCTGGTATGACGGGCACTGCGGAAACGGAAGCCAATGAGTTTAAAGATATTTATAAACTAGGAGTGATTCAAATGCCTACGAATCGTCCTTGTGTGCGGATTGATCATGACGACCTTATCTACAAGAGTATTCGTGAGAAGCACAATGCGGTTTTAGAGGACATCAAAGAACGCAATGGCAAGGGGCAACCGATTCTTGTGGGAACCGCTTCCGTGGAGTCCTCGGAAGTAGTTTCTCGTTTGCTTAAAAAGAACAACATTGTGCATAGCGTCTTGAATGCGAAGTTTCATCAGCAAGAGGCGGAGATTGTCGCTCGAGCTGGTCAGCGTGGAGCAGTTACCATCGCTACAAATATGGCAGGTCGTGGTACAGATATTAAGCTTGGGCCTGGAATAGCCGACTTAGGTGGTCTCCATGTCATTGGGACAGAGCGCCACCAATCCCGTCGGATTGATAGGCAGCTGCGCGGTCGTTGTGCACGGCAAGGAGATCCAGGCTCTTCTCAATTCTTTGTCTCGTTTGAAGATGAGCTCATGCGCAACTTTGGTGACTCACGTCGTATCTCGGGCATGATGACCAAACTCGGAATGGAAGATCAAGAGGGTCTGGCTCATCCACTTTTGAATAGAACGGTGGAAGGTGCACAAAAGCGGGTTGAGCAACGAAATTACCAGATCCGTAAACACACTCTGCAGTATGACGATGTCATGAATCAGCAGCGTGGTGTGATTTATGACTACCGCAATGACATTCTTACTACGGATGATCCTCGCAAAGAAATATTTGAAGTGGTTGATGAACTTATTGCTGGAGAATGCAATGAACGCCTGCACGGTGCAGATCCGGATATAGATGGCCTTGTGAGCTGGATCAATTCAGCCATGCCCCTGGGTTTGAGCCGCGAAGACGTCAATTGGGAAGCACCCGAAGAGGAAATAATCAGTAAGTTACAAAGCCGTGTGCGTGATGCTTATGATGTCAAAGTGAAGTTTGAAGAACCGGATGCGGTTAAGTCTCTGGAACGTTATGTCGTGATGAGTGCCATCGATAGACTTTGGCAGGAGCATTTGTATGCCATCGACGGATTGAGGCAAAGCATTAATCTGCGAGCAATTGCCCAGAAAGACCCTTTAGTGGAATACAAGTCTGAAGCATTTACTATGTTCCAGGAATTGATGGCGAACATCAAAAACGAAATTATGCACAATGTTTTCCGTTCGAGTACGAGCTTATCAGCATTCGAGAGCTTTCTTCGTGCGATTCCTCAGAAATTCACTCGTGATTCTGGTCTGCCTGATCTTTCATCTTTGCCTTCGCAAAATCCCAATGCAGGCGGATCTCCTGAAGCTCAAGAGGAGCCTGAGCTTCATTTGCCCATTAGAAGGGAAATGGAAAAGATCGGCCGTAACGAAATGGTCATCATCTCTAAGGATGGTGAGGAAAAGACAGTAAAATACAAAAAAGCTCAGATTATGATTGAGCAAGAGGGATGGCGCTTTGTAAGTAAAGCCTAAAGGGTGATGAACTGCTTGCGCTGTCGATCCTTTGTTGCAAACCTTAGAACGCTTAGGTTCATGCGTTCTGCCTGATTGATGGCTTCGCCTTCACTTGCTTTTAAGAGCTCCGCTCAGACGGTGTGATTGATAGATCTTTGTGGACTCTCTTTTTCTCGCGATTCAGGCTTTTGCATGCGAAGGGATTTAAGAATGATCATGTGCTCTAAATTATTTTTTTTAGAACTTCGATGAAGCGGGAGATCTCTTCTTCTGTGTTGTAGAAGTGGGGGGAGATGCGAAAGAGCGCCTGGCCGGATCGATTATAGCGAAGTGAGATATCGATATTCTGGTCCTTGAGCTTCTGGAAGGTTTCTTCCATGTTGAGAGATGGATGTTGGAAGGTATAGATACCACAGGTGGCTTGGTGACCGTTCTCTTCAACCGGATCAAAGTCAACGTAGCGCTGATAACCTAGGTCTAGCATTTGTACAGTAGTGAAAGCTCCTAAGTCTCGAATACGCTTGGAAATGTTTTCTACACCGAGTTCCAAAAGAAAACGTATGCCTGCAAGCATGCCAACATTTCCTACAAGATTGAGTGAACCGGGTTCATAGCGACGTGCTCCCTCGTAGTAATCGATTCTATCTTGGGCGATGAATTGAGGTGAGACAACATTCCATGAACCCAAGAGAGTGGGTTCTAAGATATTAAAGAGTGATTTCTTAACATAGAAGACGCCAGCGCCAAGCGGGCCGAGAAGCCATTTATGAGAGTCAGCACTGAGAAAATCAATATGCTCCACAGTGGTCTTGAAAGCTCCAAGGGTCTGTATGCCATCGACGCAAAACAGTGTTTGGGGGTTATGCTTTTTGATTTCGGAACCAATCTCTTCGAGATTAATTCGGTAGCCGGAAAGGAAATTAGCAGAGGCCAAGGAGACTAGGCGAGTTCGCTCAGTTAGTTTTTCTTCGATATGTTCCCAACGGATAACTCCAGCCCGTGTAAGCTCAAGAGGCACAACTTCTACCCCATGGCTGCGTAGTTTGATCCACGGGTAGACATCAGCGGGGTAGCAATCGCCATAGTAAATGACTTCATCGCCTTTTTGCCATTTCAAGCCATTGGCAACAAGATTGAGTCCCAGAGCGGTAGGGCCGAGTAGAGCAATCTCGCTTTCTTCAGCAGAGAGGAGTGTGGCGGCCTCCTGGCGTGTGTGAAACATATCTTTCCAAACGCCGGCGTGCTCTTGTTGTTGCAAGCTGCCTTCATAGGAAAACGCCTTCATAGCCTCCGCAGAGCATTGGGGCAGAGCAGTTACGCCTGCATGAGCTAGAAACACCCGCTCTGTGCAGATAGGGAAGAGCTCCTGGCGAAGTTTTTCGTTAGAAATGATTTGCTCAATTTGCATGACAGATTACGAGCGTGATTGTTCTACAACTTTGGGTAGTGCTTCTAAGGTCGTCGCAACCTGTGCTTCGTCACTGTAGCGAGAAAAAGAAAATCGAACGGAGCCAAATGCTTTGTCTTGAGATAAGCCCATATTCGTAAGAACATGAGAGGGTTCCATGGAGCCGGTGGTGCAAGCTGAGCCAGCTGAAGCGCAAATACCTTTTTCATTTAGACCTACGAGAATCTTTTCTGCGGAAGCTCTATGGAAGCTAATATTGGTGGTATTGGGAAGGCGTGATTCGGGATGTCCATTGACAGAAGTCTCAGCAACCTTTTCCAAAATACCGGTCTCGAGTTGATTGCGAAGTGTGCGGGTATGTGAGGCTTCTTCCTGAAGTTTTGCCAAAGCAAGTTCAGCAGCTTTTCCAAGTCCAACTATTGAGGCGACATTTTCGGTGCCACCACGTTTGCCTTTTTCTTGATGACCACCCATGACATAAGGAATAAATTTCGTCCGGCGTTTGACATAAAGAACGCCGACTCCCTTGGGAGCATGAAGTTTGTGTCCAGAAAGAGACAGGAAGTTGATCCCGGAGTCCTTGACAGAAATATCAATCTTGCCCGGGCATTGAACGGCATCGGTATGAAAAAGGATTTTCTTGGATTGACAAATTTCAGCCGCTTCACGAATAGGAAAGAGAACGCCAGTCTCATTATTTGCCCACATCAGTGAGACAATGGCAGTGTCAGGTCGGATAGCATTTTCCAGTTCTTTGAGCTGAAGTGTTCCATCTGATGAGACGGGCAAGTAAGTGACCGCGTAGCCAAGTCGTTCAAGGTATTCTCCATGGTTTTTTACAGCGGAGTGTTCGACTCCACTGGTAATGACGTGCTTGTGTCCCGTGACTTGTAGGGCGGCATTGATAGCGGCGTTGTCGGATTCCGTGCCGCAAGAGGTGAAGAAAATCTCCTTCGGCTCACATGATATGAGCGCTGCAACTTGTTCACGCGCGCGCTCGACGGCTGTGTGAACTTGTTTGCCAAAGGAGTACGAGCTGGAAGGATTTCCATAATAATCCCTCAAGTAAGGAGTCATTGCTTCAAATACTTCTGGGGCAATACGTGTGGTAGCATTATTGTCCAAGTAGATAATATCTTTGTCTTCCAGTAACATCATTCTTCAATTCTTCTCCACAGGAATATTCGAGCGCGTAAACATAGCGCTTGAAGGCGAGCGTAACAACTCTTTGTTTTAGCCGCAGAGGGAGAATAATCAGGGAGAATATACTAAGTTTACGTAATAATAACTTGCGCGCCTTGGTCTTAGGGCTAAATTATATTCATGTCAGTAGAGTTCCTGGAAAAGCTGTGGGATACCGTCGACTCTGAGACCGAGGGTGGCAGTTATTTCCTAGCGAATTATCCTCCTTTTCAATATTGGAAGGACGACGAGTCAAGCAAGGTTTCTAGTGTTTTACAGAACCGAGCTCCTGATGGTGTTGATTTGGGACTTTATATGCATATTCCCTTTTGCCGTAAGCGCTGTCACTTTTGTTATTTTAGGGTGTACACGGATAAGAACTCGAAAGAGGTTAATGGCTATATCAGTGCTGCTATCCGTGAATTGGAGATATATGCCAAGCAGCCCTTTCTCCAAGGTCGAAAGCCTCGTTTTGTTTATTTTGGTGGTGGAACTCCTTCGTATTTATCCGCAAAGCAACTTAAGAGTTTAACAGATCAGATGAAAGCGGTGATTCCCTGGGATGAGGTTGAGGAAGTGGCTTTTGAGGGGGAGCCAGGAACTCTGAATTCCATAAAATTGAATGCGATTCGAGAAATAGGGGTGACTCGCCTGAGCATGGGTGTGGAAAATTTTGATGATCATGTCCTTGAGATTAATGGCCGGGCACATCGCAGTCCGGAGGTCTGGAAAGCTATGGAAGTAGCCAAGGCACTGGATTTTGATCAGATCAATATCGACCTTATTGCAGGTATGTTGGATGAGACAGAAAAAAATTGGCAGCGCTGCGTTGAGCGAACCGTTGAGCTTGAGCCCGATAGCGTGACCATTTACCAGATGGAGGTTCCCTACAATACAACCATTTTCAAGCGTATGAAACAAGAGAGCCAACTTAAGGCTCCTGTTGCCGATTGGAAAACAAAGCGACGCTGGGTGCAAGAGGCTTTCGATTATTTAGAGCGAAAAGGTTATACCATCACCAGTGCTTACACGGCGGTGAAAAATCCAGAAAAGACAAAATTTGTCTACCGTGATGCACTTTGGTCTGGTGCTGATATGGTGGCATTAGGGGTCGCTTCCTTTTCGCATCTAGGGGGTGTTCATTTTCAAAATCTCACGCACTTTGATCCTTACCTAGACTCATTGCAAGAAGGTAAATTACCTATTGGCAGAGCTTTGCAAACCACTGGAGAGGAGCAAATGCTTAGGGAATTCATGTTACAAATGAAGTTAGGACGGGTGAGCATTCAGTATTTTGAAAATAAATTTGCTATTAATATATTAGAGCGTTTTTCGCAGGAGTTAGACTTTATGACGCGTAAGAAACTTTTAAATCGCAGTGGAGATTGGCTTGTTCTGAGTAGTGATACCTTGTTGCGAGTAGATGCATTGTTGCCAGGTTTCTTTTTACCCGAACATCAAAATAATCTGTGATCTTGGACGATATTATAGTGATATGAAGGTAATGCTATGTGAGTTGAATCCACTGTTGAATTTTAATACGACTACGGAAGTGGATTTGTTGGATATAAACCTGATAAATGCCAAAGATGTGACAGCTCCTTATGACAAACTGTTAGTGCATAAGCGGGATATGACTTCTACCTTAAAAGAAAATTATCAAGATGATATTTTGATTAGGGTTTTGGAAGAAAGGAAAGGTGAAGAAGCGTATGCACGAGAAGTTGTTTTGGTGACAAAAGAAGCTGGTCTATGTGTGGAATATGGAGCTATTGAGATCTACTTGAATGCTGTCTCAGAAAAAGTGAGCGCTGTCATTTTAGAAGGTAAAATTCCTCTAGGGGAAATACTAAATAAACATCAAGTGGATTACCGGAGTTGTCCAAGCCAGTTTTTTCATTTGTCGGCAGATGCAAAGATTGCTTCTGCTCTAGGAGTTGATGAGGCCACGGAACTGTTCGGACGCTGTAACCAGCTCACACGAGATTCAGGAGAAGCGATAGCAAATATTGTCGAAATTGTAAGGCCATAAACGACTTTAAAGCCGAATGATTTCTAGAGTCTCCTGGAGAAATCACCTAATTGATACATCTTGGTCGACTCTCTTTTTCTTGTGACTCGAGCTTTTAAGCATCTGGTTCAACTTCTACCACATAATTCGGGTTAAAATGATGCCGTGCACTTGCTATGTGTCTAAATTGTGAGAAATTAAATTCATGAATCATGACGTAGACGTATTAGTCATTGGGGGAGGACCAGCTGGTGCTACGACAAGTGCTCTATTAGCTGAAAAAGGCTGGGATGTGCTTGTGCTAGAGAAAGAGCAATTCCCGAGATATCATGTTGGTGAGTCATTGATGCCTTTCTGCTATTTCACCCTAGAGCAATTAGGAGTAATTGATTGGCTAAAGAATTCAGCTTGCCCTAAAAAACATAGCGTCCAGTTTGTGACAGAGGATGGAAAACTCTCCAAGCCTTTTTATTTTTTCCAGCACTTAGATCATGAGGCTTCGACTACTTGGCAAGTCAAAAGAGATGAATTCGATGCCATGATGCTCGACAATGCAGAAAAAAAAGGCGCTCAAGTCAAATACGGGGTGCGTGCCGAAAAGCTTTTAAAAGTGGGAGGGAAAGTTGTTGGTGCTGTTGCTAGAAATGGGGGAGATCCTTTTGAGGTAAAAGCAAAAATGGTGATAGATGCGTCGGGTCGCGATGTCTTTTCAATGTCTCGTTCAGGGTGGCGAGTAAAAGACCCTGTTCTCAATAAAATAGCTATTTGGACTTATTATCAAGGTGCAAAAAGAGACGAAGGTTTAGATGAAGGTGCTACTACGGTAGCCTATCTTCCAGAGCGTGGCTGGTTTTGGTATATACCTCTTCAGAATAATCGCGTAAGTGTGGGAATTGTGGCGGAGAAGGATTACCTTTACCGGGATGGAAAGGACCCTGCTAATATTTTTGCTCGTGAGATTGAGAATAATGCCTGGATTAAAGATCATTTAGCACAAGGCACCTGTGAAAATGAATACTGGGCAACAGGCGATTATTCATACCGTTCTCAATATTGCGCTACAGATGGACTGCTGCTTGTAGGAGATGCTTATGCTTTTCTGGACCCAGTCTTTAGCTCCGGAGTTTTCCTCGCCTTAAGTAGTGGTGCGCTCGGAGCTAAGGCTGTTGATAAAGCTTTGAAATCCGGAAATGTAGAAGCCACTCAGTTCATGGAATACGGTGAAAGAATGTGTCATGGTATTGAATCCATGCGTCGTCTCGTTTATGCGTTCTATGATCCTAACTTCAGTTTTGCCACGTTGCTCAAGGAACAGCCTGAATTACGCGGCGACCTAACGGATTGTTTGATAGGAGATTTATTTGAAAGAGATTTCTCACATTTATTTCAGACTATTGGAAGGATGGCAAATACTCCCGAGCCTCTCAAACATGGCCGAGCATATCTCAACGCAGCATGAGCCTATACACGGTTTTCTAGCCCGCAAAAGGCCATTAATTTACGCGACATAGTTCCAGAAATTTTCTAAATTCGGACTACAGCATGAAAATCCTTTTCATCACGCCTGGGACAGGAGCGTATTACTGTGGCGTTTGTCTACGTGATAGAGCCTTAGTCCAAGCACTGCAAAAGCTTGACTATAAGGTTCTCATGTTGCCGACCTATTTGCCTTTGGTGACAGAGGATGATGGTGAAAAAGGAGAAGCTTCCCGTGAAATTTTCTATGGTGGTATCAATGTTTATTTACAAGAAAAGCTGCCTTTTTTTCGAGCACTTCCGCAATGGATGGACAAATGGCTGAGCAGCTACGATTTACTGAAATGGGTTTCACGCTTCCAAAGTATGACCTCGGCTAGCGAGCACGGGAAACTGACGCTTTCTATGCTAAAGGGGGAGGAGGGGAACCAAGCGAAGGAATTAAATCGTCTTGTTGGTTGGGTTCAAAAGGAGTTTAAACCGGATGCCATTGTATTTTCTACTTCCTTGTTGGTGGGAATGGCTCGAATGCTAAAGAAAAGGTTGGGTTGTTCAGTGGGTTGTTTTTTGCAGGGAGAAGAGAATTTTTTGGATTCGCTAGAGGAGCCTTATCGAGAAGATTGTTGGCAATTGATGGGTGAGCGTTGTTCAGAGTTGGATTGGGTAATAGCTCCAAGTAAGTATTTTGCTAAATCCATGACTCAGAAAATGGGTTTCAAAGAAGAATTGGTAAATATAGTTCCCAACGGAATTGAAACCAGTGATTATCAAGCCTCTACCTTACCTTGGAATCCACCAGTGATAGGCTATTTAGCCAGGATGTGTGAGGAAAAGGGACTGGATATATTGGTAGATGCATTTTTGCTTACGAGGAAGCAAGGCATAGATGTTCACTTAAAGATTGCAGGGGCTTACACCGAGGCTGATGAGTCATTTGTTTCTTCACAGAAAAGAAAAATAGAGGATTCTGGATATGCTAAGGATGTGTCCTTTCACCCTAATTTAACTAAAGAAGAAAAGATTGATTTTTACAAAGGACTTACCCTTTTTTCTGTGCCAGCCACCTATAGTGAGGCTTTCGGGCTATATGTGGTAGAGGCAATGGCCGCTGGAGTACCTGTGGTCCTACCGAAGGTGTCGGCCTTTCAGGAAATTGTCGATTCAACAGGCGGCGGTATGGTTTATGACTATAACCGGGCGAGTACTTTAAATAATGCCTTGCAAAAATTATTACGTGAGCGCAATAAAGTAATAGAAATGGCGGAGCAAGGAAAAAAGAATACAAAAAGGATATATGATATTGCCCATATGGCTGAACAGTTCATAGGAGTAATCGAGAATAACAAATAATTGGAACCTATAATGGGATCACAAAAAAATATGGAATGGTTAATCTATGCGTTTGGGACAGTAGTGTTTTGGGGTATCTACGGCATTTTACTGCATACGGGATCGATGGCTATGGGGGATTCGGTAAACGGAAGGTATAAGGCCTTTTTGTTTGTCGGAATTGCTTACTTTATTGCCGCAGTCTTAGCTCCTCTCATCTTGTTGAAGCTAAATGGAGCTTCTTGGAATTTTCCTGCTAAAGGGGTAAGTTGGTCTTTAATTGCAGGTATTGCAGGTGCCTTAGGCGCTTTCTTTGTTCTGCTGGCGTTTGGGGCCAAAGGTTCACCTGCAGTAGTGATGTCGATTATTTTCGCGGGCGCACCTATTGTGAATGCGGTAGTTGCGCTTTCATTGCATCCGCCAGTTGGTGGGTTCAGTGTGATCAAGTGGCCCTTCTATTTAGGAATTATACTGGCAGCGGTCGGGGGATGCTTAGTGACACTTTACAAACCAGGGCCTGGTAGTCCGCCATCTGCAAATAAAACTGACAGTAAGCAAGAGCAGAACATATCGAGTGAGACTACCAAAAAGCTAGGATCTTGTAGTGTGGAGCAGACCTATTATGGCAGGACTAAAACTGGGCAAGAGCTTCAGCAATTTATACTCAAAAACGACTCTGGTATGGAAGTTAGGATTATTGAGCTCGGAGCGATTATCACCAACTGGCTTGCACCGGACGCAGAAGGTAAGCTGGACGATATCGTGTTAGGTTTTGATCAATTAGCTGACTACGAGAATAATGAGCCTCATTTTGGTGAGGTTGTTGGGAGATATGCCAATAGAATAGCGAAAGGGCAATTTAAGCTTGGGGGCAAGATTTATAAACTGACAAAGAACCATGGCAACCACCATATTCATGGTGGGCTAGATGGCTTTGGCAAAAGAATCTGGCAGGGAGCATCATTTAAAAATGAGGACCGTGTAGGAGTCGTTTTTAAGATGACAAGTCCTGATAAAGATCAAGGTTACCCTGGCGAACTAAAAACCCAAGTGACCTACACGCTAGACAAAGAAGGACAGCTAAGAATTGACTATACCGCAGAAAGTAGCAAACGAACCGTTGTCAACTTGACTCAACATGCTTATTTCAATCTTATGGGGCATGGTTCTGGAGATATACTCGATCATCAAGTGATGATTGCGGCTGAGACTTTTACAACTGTTAAGAAGGGGCTCATTCCCACAGGTAAGCTAGCTGATGTAGAAAAGACCCCTATGGATTTTAGGACGCTAAAGCCTATCTGCAGCGATCTCAAAGAAGACTTTGGCCAGTTAAACATGGCCGGGGGCTATGATCATAATTTTGTTCTCAGCGAGCAGAGCAGTGGAATGAAGCTGGCGGCCAAGGTAATCGAGCCCGGTAGCAAGCGTCTGCTAGAAGTTTGGACAGATCAACCAGGTCTTCAGTTTTATACAGGTAATGCTTTGGATGGCTCAATAAAAGGTAAGGGGGGATTTAACTATCAAAAGCATGCTGGTTTTTGCCTAGAGTCCCAACACTTTCCAGATTCACCTAATCATAAAGATTTTCCAAGCACCGTATTGAGAGCGGGGGAAATCTATCAAACGAGCACTGCCTTTCGCATGTCAACCGTAGCATAACAGAGGAAAGCAAACATTGACATTGATACGTGTAGGTATAATTTAACAAGCAAGCACTTATATGATAAAATCCAAGCAATTAGTAGTAATCAGAGTTAGTCTAAGCTTATTAGTAGGAGTGGTGTTTGTTGGGTGCGGCAATGATCTTCCCAAGGACAAGAAGCAAGTGATGAGTGCGGATGAGTCTCCTTCGAGTTCCTATCAGGGTTGGCTGAGCTGGAGGGGTCCAGATCAAAATGGTGTATCAGGTGAGACAGGCTTGCCAGATAAAATTGAGGAAAGTGCTGCGCTTTGGAAATATGCTATTCAAGGGGGTGGAACGCCAGTTATTGCCAATGGACGTGCTTTTATTTTTGGTTTCTATGGAGAAACCCAGGACGTCCAAGAAGCTTTAGTCTGTCTGGATGCAGACACAGGCGAGCTCATTTGGGAAAAACGCTTTAGTGATTATTTAAGTGATATTATTTACAACCGCTACGCTATAGGAGCCCCGCTCGTAGATGAGGAGACAGGTAACATCTACCTGATGAGTTCTGCGGGCTTGGCGATGGCCTATAACCAGGAGGGTAAGCTTCTTTGGGAACATTCTATGCTGGAGGAGTTTGGGCGCTTAACTTTTCCCAATGGCCGAACTGGCACTGCCGTCATTGATGGTGATCGAGTGATCTTTAGAGGGATCACAGCAGCCTGGGGGAGGCAGGGGCCGGCGAGAGACCGTTTTTATGCCTTTGATAAAAGAAATGGAGATTTGATTTGGATATCTACCCCGGGCGGCCAGCCTATCGACAGTTCTTATTCCACACCAGTCTTTCACGATCTTGAAGATGGGAGGCGAGTTTTTTATTCGGGAACAGGCTGTGGAAATATGATCTGTGCCGATGCCAGAACCGGTGAGGCGCTCTGGCGCTTTCAAGTATCTACTGGCGGCGTGAATGCCTCGCCCGTTTTGTATGGTAAGGATAAGCTAATTGTCATTCATGGTAAGGAGAATCTAGATAGTTCACTTATTGGGCGGCTGATCTGTTTGAAGATTCCTACGAGTGTTGCAGAGATGGGCCAAACACCAGTTGTTTTAGGAGCTGATGCAGAACTATGGAGAAATGAAGAAGGCATGCGTTCCTTTACTAGTTCTCCCGTTGTGCATGATGGAGTGATTTACACAACCGTAGCCACGGGGGAATTGATGGCGGTTGACGCTAAAACAGGAGAGAGGTTATGGTCAGAAAAATTAGCCCCTGACCAAATACATGCTTCGCCCTTGTATGCGGAGGGTAAGATATACGCGCCCATGTTTGACGGAAGTTTTCACGTGCTCAAGGTCTCAAAAGAACAAGCTGAGATTTTGAGTGAAACCCAATTAGACGCGCCTTGTATTGCAGCGCCCTCTGTATGGGGCGGGCGTCTTTATCTCCAGAGTAAAAAGAGCGTTTATTGCTTTGGTCCTGCAGAGGTAAAACCAGGTCTAGTAGCAAGTTATATGCGCAAAGACCCAGAGCCCGGTCCTATTCAGCGTTTGCAAGTTGTTCCCTATGAGTTTCGGATGAAGCCTGGGGATACGCAATCATTCAAAGTGCGTGGTCTAGATAATCTTGGATTGCTAGTTGAAAAAGAAATCAGCGGTGGAGAATGGAAGAAATTCATTCCACCAGCTGCTAAAGTCAAGGCGGAGGTGGATGCAGTTTTGCAAGGGGATGGAACACTCATTGCACCTAATGATGCCAAACAGTCAGCAGGGGCCTTAAAGGTCGTTCAAGACAACGCCGAAGGAGTTACCCGAGGTAGGATTCTTTCTAATGTTCATTATTCAGAGGATTTTGAGTCATTTGAGTTAAGTCAAGATGGCGGGGATGAGAAGTTTGCTTATCCACCATTATCATGGCTTGCGGCAAGGCTGAAGTGGCGAATTATTGATACACCAGAAGGCAAAATAGCTGGAAATACTTTGGATAAGCTGTTGTTTCAAAGATCACGAATTTTCATAGGGGACCCAGATATGTCTGGCTACAATTTACAGGCAGACGTTATGACTGACGGTAATAGAAGAATCATGTCAGACATTGGACTCATTAATCAGCGTTATATTATTAATTTAGTGGGTAACTGGAAAGCTTTGGAAGTTAGCTCGAATCATGACCGGCTTAAGGTTACTGTCCCGTTTGCGTGGAAGTCCAACGAATGGTACACCCTCAAAACTAGGGTAAATGTTGACGCTGATGGTATGGGAATGATTAGAGGCAAAGTTTGGAAGCGTGGAGAGACGGAGCCTGAAGCTTGGACTATTGAAGTAGAGCATAAAAATGCTCATAAGAAGGGTGCACCGGGAATATTTGCCTTTTCACCTCAGGCTAAGAAGAGAGTGTTTATTGATAATATTTTGCTCTCACCAAATGAGTAAAAAATAGCGAAGGAAAAAAGAATGAGATTATTTATGCAAATCATTTGCGCCCTTTGGATTGCGCAATCTCTACACGCTGAAGATTGGCCCATGTGGGGAAGGGATGAAACGCGAAACATGGTTTCTACTACGGCCAAAGATCTTCCGGTGACTTTTGATGCAGGTAAAAAGAAAAGTGGTAGTGAAGAGATAGATCTTACGACTACCAAAGGGGTCAAGTGGGTAGCCAAGGTAGGATCACAAACTTACGGTAACCCGAGTGTTGCGGGAGGAAAAGTTTTTGTCGGAACCAATAATGAGTCGCCAAGGGATCCCAAGATTAAGGGAGATCATGGCATAGTCATGTGTTTTGATGAAAAGACAGGAGAGTATCTTTGGCAATTAGCAGTTCCCAAACTTGGTGCTGGTAAGGTAAGTGATTGGGAGTTTATTGGTATTTGTTCTAGCCCAGCCGTTGAGGGGAATCGTGCCTATCTCATTACAAATAGAGGTGAAGTGGCTTGTCTTGATGTAGATGGTATGAAGAACGGGAACGATGGGCCCTATAAAGATGAAGGCAAGTATATGGCTGGCCCTGGTAAAGAGCCTCTTCAAGTAGGCGACAAAGATGCAGACATCATTTGGCTTTATGACATGCGTGATGATCTAGGGGTTTTCCCTCACAATGTTTCCAGCTGCTCGCCGCTAATCATCGATGACACAGTTTTTACAGCTACTTCAAATGGGATGGATTGGTCCCATACAAATATACCTGCCCCGGAAGCACCTTCCTTCATTTCATTGGATAAAAAGACTGGAGAACTGCTGGGTGAAGAAGCATCTGGTGTGAGCAAAAGAATTTTGCATTGTAATTGGTCATCTCCCGCTTATGGGAAAGTCAATGGGAAGGACATGATTTTCTGGGGTGGTGGCGATGGCTGGCTCTACTCCTTTAGCACAGAGACGGAAAAAGATGAGGATGATTTCGATGTCTTTAAAGAGTATTGGAGGTTTGATTGTAATCCTCCAGGATATCGTGAAAAGGATGGTGAGCCTATTCGTTATGCAACATTCAACGGCCCAAGTGAATGTATTTCTACCGCTATCTATTATGAAGGTTTAGTTTATATGGCCATTGGGCAAGACCCAGAGCATGGTGATGGGATTGGTGCTATTAGCTGCATAGATCCGAGTCTTGAAGGAACTATACCCTATGAGAAGGCGAAGTGGGTGAATAAGACTGTAGCACGTACCGTATCAACTCCATCTGCTGCTGATGGATTGATTTATATTACTGAGTATGCTGGTAAGATTCATTGCCTCGATGCCAAGACTGGAGAGACTCAGTGGGTTTATGACTCCAAAGCTCGTGTATGGGGTTCAACACTGGTTGCAGATGGGAAAGTTTATCAAGGAACAGAAGAAGGTGATTTGATTGTGCTCCAGGCTGGTAAAGAAATGAAGTTGCTCGGAAAGACACATGTTGGAGCACCCATTTATAACAGTCCCATTGTGGCGAATGGTGTGCTTTACATTTGCAGCCAAACTCACCTCTATGCGGTCGGGAAGTAAGTCCAAGTAGGGTCTGAGAATTTTATGAAGCGTTGGATGATATATGTTGGTCTTGTGGTGCTTTTCATTTTGCATCAGGATTTTTGGTTTTGGGATGATGCCACACTCGTTTTTGGAGTATTTCCTGTAGGCCTTTTTTACCATATTATGTATTCTGTTGTGGCTGGTTGCATGTGGGCTCTAGCTATTAAGTTTGCTTGGCCAGATTTGGGAGAGGATGAATCTCAGTAGTAGTTAGCACAGATTTGCATTTTATGACACCAGCTCAGACAACTGTCTTGATTATCTCGGGTTATTTGGCTCTTTTATTGGCCTTAGGTATTTTTAGCGGCCGTTTTTTTCGTGGAACGAGTTCGGATTACTTTGTCGCGAGCCGATCTATAGGAGGCTTCATGTTGCTGATGTCTGTCTTTGGCACAACTATGACAGCCTTTGCTATGGTTGGAAGTACGGGAGAAGCTTACAGAATAGGAATTGGCACCTACGGCAAGCTAGCCTCCTATTCGGGACTTATTCACTCTGCATGTTTTTTCTTTGTGGGCTTGAAACTCTGGTCCTTTGGTAAGCGCCATAATTATATGACGCAGATTCAGTTTTTTAGGGATCGCTTCGAGAGTAATGCTTTGGGTTATTTGCTTTTTCCAATCTTGGTAGGTTTGGTGATACCTTATTTGCTGGTGGGTTTATTGGGTGCTGGTGCGGTCGTTAAGGGCGTGACTCGTGGAGCTTTTCCTGAATTATTTGAAGTGTCTGGTGGGTCCATCCCTACTTGGTTAACAGGGTTAGTCATTTGTGGAGTAGTGCTAACTTATATCTTTATTGGTGGGGTGAGAAGTGCTGCTTGGGCTAATACCTTTCAAACGATTGTGTTCATGATCATGGGAGTGGTTGCCTTTCTTCTAATTTCTCGGGGCCTAGGAGGCTTTGCTGAAGCAAGTGCACAAGCTACTCGGGAGTCCATGGTGAGAGAAGGACGAATGACCCAATTGGAATTCTTTAGTTATGGTTTCATTCCATTGTCAGTCGGGATGTTTCCCCACTTGTTTCAGCATTGGCTAACCGCCAAGTCTGCTAAGAGCTTTCATCTTACTTTGGTGGCACATCCAATTTTTATCATGCTTACTTGGGTGCCTTGTATTTTGATCGGTATGTGGGCGACGGGTGTATTCCCAAATGCTCCAAGTAGCAATGCCGTATTGGGCATGATGGTCGGTAAATTCGCTGGTCCTATTATGGGTGGGCTAGTGACGGCTGGAGTTTTAGCAGCTATTATGTCTTCGTTGGATTCTCAATTCGTCTGTTTGGGAACAATGTTTACCCAAGATGTGGTCGTGCACAAGTTTGGTAAGGATAGATTTACTGATCGACAAATTATGTGGATGGCTAGGGGTTTTGTGATACTTATTGTCTTAGTGACTTATGGACTTAGCTTGCTAGAACCGAGAGCTGTTTTTTCACTGGGTGTTTGGTGTTTTAGTGGTTTTGCTTCTCTGTTTCCATTGGTTTTGGCGGCGGTCTATTGGAAGCGAGTAACCAAAACTGCAGCTATTGCTGCGGTTTTAGTGACGGCTTCAGTTTGGTTCGGTCTTTTTGCTGCTTCGGATTTTGGTAAAGAGAGAGGATTTCTAGTGCTTGGGGCACAGCCGGTGGCTTTTATCTTTCTAGCATGTCTCCTGACTATAGTAGTTGTATCCCTTTTTACTAGGGCCCCAAGTGAAGTGACGTTAAGCAAGTTTTTCCCCAAAAAATAAGGTAGAGAATCAAAGATATGGATTTAGAAAAAGCGAAACAAGTTTTGGATGCGTATGTCAGAGAAATGATTAAGTGGCATTTTTCAGAAGATACGGGGTGTCCTTTTTGGTTGAATTGGAAAAAGGAAGCGGGTTGGGATCCTGTTGCAGAGATTAAGTCCTATGAAGACATGATGCGCTTTGATCACTTTTCTGATGAAACCCTGCGCGACCATCAGCCTGAGGAGTTTGTTCCTAAAGCCTTTCTAGGACGTCCCTTTAATGTTTTTGAAACAGGTGGGACCACAGGTATGCCTAAGCAGAGAGTTGGATGGGATGACTATAAAGTAGATTACTCGGAGTTCTCCGATCATTACTCAGATGATTTTTTCCCTAAAGGAGAGTCTTGGCTTATGGTTGGGCCTACTGGACCTAGACGCTTGCGCTTAGCGATTGAGCATTTAGCTAATGTGCGTGGCAGCGCTTGTTACTTTGTTGACTTAGATCCTCGATGGGTGAAGCGCTTGATTAGTGAAGGTCATTATGATATGGCACGCAAATACCAAGAGCACGTCGTAGATCAAGCCATCACGATTATTAAGGGGCGCAGTATTGGTTCTATCTTCACGACGCCTAAATTACTTGAGTCAATCGCGGAACGCGTTTCTCTTCCAAGGATGGGCATCAAGGGAGTTTTTGCGGGTGGAACAACTATGACCCCTCAATATGTTCGCTTTTTGATAGAAGAGGTCTTGGAGGGCCAAGTTAATTTTGCTCCAACTTACGGTAATACCTTAATGGGTTTAGCCATTAGCCGTAAATTGACTCCTGAGGATAATTATAGCCTCACTTATTATGCGCCCCAACCTAGAGCTATTCTGCGTGTGGTAAATCCTGAGAAGACCAAAGAAACTGTTGCTTATGGCGATTATGGAAGAGTGGAACTGACCACGTTGACTAAAGAGTTTTTTGTGCCACGTTTTTTAGAAAGAGATGAAGCTATCAGACGTGAACCTTGCCATGAATTCGCTTGGGATGGAGTCGGTGATGTCAGGCCTTTTGGCGCCACCACCAAAAAAGTCATTGAAGGGGTTTATTAAAATAAGAGATATATGATTGCCAAAGCCAGTAAGCAAGTCCCTCATTTTCAAGCTATAAGGTCCGGTGTTCCCTATAGTAGTCTAGATGTTGCAGAAGTCAGAGATGTAAGAACAGGTGAAATACTAGCCGAAGTAAGCCAAGTTAATGCAGGTGTTCCCAGAAGAGACTTGCTTTTGTCAAACCGCGGCAAAGCTAAACCTAGAACTTTTTTCAATGGTCTTACGGCGAAAGAGCTTGTGGAGAAGACCAAACAGGCTGGTGAGATTTATCTCAACGGCGAGATTGAGATCGAGGGCTATGGGGCTCAAGATTCGCAAGCTTACATTGAGCTGCTCTCTGGTAGTACAGGCTTACCCAAGAGCTTATGCCTTCTTAACATGGAAAAGGTCTACTACGTGCTCACACATGTGGAGGGTGTTATTGAGGGGCTTAGTCGTGGCTTAGATCTCACTATTTTTGATAATAATGAGATTGAACACCTTGGCGTGCCAGTATGCATCTATCCAGAGGGTGAAGAACTTGCTGTCATTCTTCCAAGTAATTCGCCTGGAGTGAATGCGCTTTGGATTCCTGCTATAGCCATGAAAGTGCCTGTTATATTGAAGCCTGGACGTGAAGATCCATGGACACCTTATCGTCTGATCCAATCCATGGTTCAAGCTGGTATTCCCAAAGAAGTCTTTTCTTTTTATCCCACGGACCATGCGGGTAGTGAAGCCATCGTCGAATTATCGGGAAGATCCATCGTTTTTGGTGGAGATGCGACTGTCAAGAAATATGCATCCAATCCAAACGTTGAGACTCACGGCACAGGACGTTCTAAGATCTTAATTGGGGAGGATCTTATCGAGAATTGGCGGGATTATTTAGATGTTTTGGTGAAGTCAGTCGCTGCTAACGGAGGTCGCAGTTGTATCAATACTTCATGCATCGTGGTGCCTAAGTATGGTGATGAGATTGCTCAAGCCATCGCGGAAGCTTTTGCAAAGATCGAAGCTAAGTCTTTGGATGACCCGGAAGCCGGGCTAGCTGGTTTTGCCAATCCAACTATGGCCGAGTGGATTGATCAAAGCATTGATGAAGGTTTGGAAACATCTGGTGCAATTGATTTGACGACAAAACTTAGAGGACCTGGAACGCGCAAGGTCGAACTAGAAAATATGACTTACCTTTTGCCAACGGTTGTTCGATGCGATTCCCTGGAACATCCTCTTGGAAATACTGAATTTCTCTTTCCATACGTGAGTGTTGTAGAAATGCCTCAGACTCAAATGATTGATAACATAGGCTTCACTTTAGTCGCGACTGCTATAACGAATGACGAGCACTGGAAAAAAGAGCTTTTACAAACCCGGCATATAGACAGGCTCAATTTTGGACCTATGCCGACTTGTATTGTTAAATGGGAAATGCCTCACGAGGGCAATCTCTTTGAATTCTTATTTAAGCGCCGTGCTCTCATGCGCGCTTAGTAGCCTAAGGGATTTAATTTTGACAGCTAAACGAATTCGACTTCTATTTTTTCGGGGAGGATACCTCGGGAGTAACCTAAGTCGAGAAAGAGCTGAACAGCTTGTCTGCCTGCTTCTCCATAGTCGATGGTGTAATCATTGACATACATGCCGATGAATTGATCTGCCTTGGATTTGTCTAGTCCACGGCCGAGAGGAAGAGCATGTTCTACTCCGGCATCTCGATGGTCTAGCCCGTATTGGATGCTTTCTTTGAGGATACGTGAGATTTCTGTGATGTGGTCCATTCCTATACTGCGGCGGATCGCATTACCTCCAAGTGGCAATGGAAGTTGGTTTTCCTCTTTCCACCAGACTCCTAAGTCCACAGAGGGCACTAGTCCTTCATCACCATAAGTAAGTTGTCCTTCGTGTATGATGACCCCGACATCAGCCTGACCTTCCTTGATAAACGTAAAGATTTCGTCAAATGGGACAACAATGGTATCGAGTGTTTCATCTCTTTGATCCAGGAATAATTGGAGTGCCAAGTGTGCACTGGTCATTTTGCCGGGAATGGCGATTCTCTTGGTAAGTAGTTCGTTTTTGTTAAATTTTTCATATCCCACGATCATAGGGCCGTACCCATCTCCCATAGAGGCTCCCGAAGCTAAAAGTGCATAGTCTTGGGCAAGTGAAGCGTAGGCATGTATCGACACAGCAGTGATATCCAGCTCTACTCGCTGGGCTCGTTCGTTAAGAGTTTGGATGTCTTGGAGGATGTGTTCAAATTCATAGGGATTGGAATTGATCTTATTTTCCGCGAGTGCATAAAACATGAATGCATCATCAGGGTCTGGGCTGTGGCCTAAAGTAATTTTCATCGATCTATAATGATCCAATCGTTTCTCGATATTACAAAGAAAATTTTCGGCAAGTGTAAAATATGCGTTTATCTAGTAGATAGATAAGCGTTCTAATTAGACTTAGATATAGTCTTTGCTTTCGATAGAAAGAGGATCTCTGTTGGCTAAGAACTCTGCTTGTTCAATCACAGAGCTTGAAGATTCATCAAATCGATAGGCGTTACAGTTTGGACATATGTAGGCTTTTGCGACAACAATAGACCCACAACATTCGCAAACCTTATAATGATTAGGTGAAGCTTTTATTTTTAGTGCAGCTTCAGCACGATCAGCTATCTGACTCATAGTAATCTCAACAAGTTACCCGATGATTCTTCGCAACCAACTAAATTCTACCTAATACATTAGATATTATTTTTGTAAGAACTCAAGTAGAAATTAGATTATTCTTAGCAAACAGATTGTTAAAGCTTAACTTTTTTCTCGGAAAATAAGTATCCTTTTAAGGGTGCGCAGGCACTTCTATACTAGAAAGTTTGGTGGGCAGGATAGGTAGGTTTTCCTTTGACCAACGGCTATAAGAGCCATTGTTTTGATGGGTAAGGTTTTTAAGAAAGTGTTCTGCCGGGCTTTGAGGATCGAGAAAAAAACCGATGGCATAGATGGCCAACTGACGGTTTAACTTATATCGAAGATGCCTGACTTGTGTTAGGACAATCTGGGGATCGGTGTTAGCCTCTCCATCAGAAAGAATAATAATAGCTTCTGTATTCATGCGTAGGGCAGAGAAGAGGGCGTTTTGTAGATTGGTCGTTCCGCCGACATGGACTTCTTCATTGAGAAAAGCATAGGCTTTGGCCTTGTTTTGAAAAGTTGCAGGCACGAGACTATTATTGAAAAGGGCGTTGTGGTCAGCGAATAGCACGACGTTAAAATGTTGCTCAGGTTTTAAACCACTAACGGCGTCTTTAATTCCTTGGTAGGCCAGAGTGAGTCGTGAGCGAGGACCTGTCTTCTCAAGCATGCTTCCTGAGCTATCGATAACAAAGACGACTTTTTGGGCATGGATGTCAATTCCGAAAAAATCCTTACGCGGTGTAATACCCACCTGAGATTCTGCTACAGCTAACTGAGCTTCATTAGAAATGGGAGGTTCTGCAACTGAAAATGGGTTACCTTCCCAGGTTGGTGTGCCTGGCTCAATATCTGCAACATCTTCGACTTCAAATCGAGTTGAGACAGTAAAGAGTTGCTCAGCCTCTCTGATGACTTTTCCTGTAGCATTTTTTTGTTCGGGTATAGAAAAGGCAATAAAATTGGGGGCAAGTTCTGCAGGCTTAGTGTGAGAAAAGAGAATCCAGCTTTGAAGCGCAAATACAATCAAAATGTGTGCCCCCAAGCTTGCTCCGAATACTAACCAAAAGGTCTTATCTTTCACACGTTTCTTAAAGTCTGAGAGGCTAAACATGCTGACTGACCTCTCAGTTTCCGGGTTGATCAATCATGGCCCAGAAGTTTGGATTTTTTTGTAGTTCTTCGTCCTCCGCAATGGGTACATTCGACCGGAAGAGAAAATCCTTCAGTGTGTTTTTGTGAATGACGCGGTGTATGATAAGGCCATCATCTTTTTTTTCAAAATAGATTCGGTAGTCCTCTGCCCGATACCTGTAGATAGATCTTGTGTCTTTGGTCATACGACCGAAGGTCTCAGGGCTTTCTTCTACGAAGTTCGGTTGTAGGACATTGAATTGCTCCAAAATTTCAAGCTGTAGCTTCTTGGGCAAGCTAGAAATCTCAGCCGAGCTTACAGGCGTAAATACTATTTCAAATCCGTCTGTTTCGTTCATGGTGGTGCAGAGTTACCTCAAATTACTATATAGCGTAATTTAATCTATCTGTACATAGCGTTTTTTAAGCGTAGGTGCAATGATTTGACCTATAGAAGTATGCTTATAGGCTTATAGTAATTTCATCATCAAAGATATGAAAATAGGCGTTATTTCTGACTCGCACAATAAAGTGCCTGATAAGATATTGGAGCATCTAGAAGATGTGGATCTCATATGGCATCTAGAAGATGTGGATCTCATATGGCATCTGGGAGATGTGTGCGATGCTGGCGTATTAGATGACATTCTTGCACTGGAGAAACCTCTCAAAGTGGTTCGGGGGAATTGCGATTTTAATTCGGAGTGGCCGATCACACTCACCGAAGAAATTGAGGGGTTTAAATTTTTACTAGTGCATATACCGCCTGATACTTGTTCAGAGCCCGTTGATTGTTTGCTGCATGGGCACACGCATGTTCCAAGAGATGAAATGATAGAAGGCGTCCGTTTTTTAAATCCCGGGACAATAGGTAAGCCTAATAAGGGGGCTCCCCCAAGCATGGCGGAAATTGAAACAAAGCCCGATGGCACAATGGAGTGGCGTATCATACCCATCTAACTCAATGGATGAGGATGCAACAGTCCGGGGATGGGTCAGAGCTTGGAGTAAAGAGGCCTTGAGTTACATAGGCGACGATTGCGCCGTTCTACCTGGTTCGAAAAGAGGATTCGATGCTCTTCTAAAGACGGACGCTGTGGTTTGTGGAAGGCATTTTAATCAAGAAGACGCGCCATCTAAAGTGGGTTATAAAGCACTGGGAAGGGTCCTGAGTGACTTCGCTGCCATGGGTGGGCAGTTACAAAGTGTAATGGTTTCAATAGGTATTCCCAAGGAGATCGAACCATCTTACATTAGAAGGCTTTATAGAGGGATGGGGAGGCTAGCAGATAAATATAGTGTGCAACTAGTAGGCGGAGAGACAACGCGGTGCTCTGATCTATGGGTCAATGTTTGCGGAATAGGTAAAGTTAAAAAGGGTAGAGCTGTTTTGCGTAGTACTGCTGGGGCAGGTGATAGGTTATTTGTGACAGGCCGGCTAGGAGGCTCATTCCCCAAAAGGCATTTGCGTTTTGTGCCCCGAGTGAAAGAGGGACGTTGGCTAGCCGAAAAAAGGATGGCCTCTGCGATGATGGATCTGAGTGATGGCTTGGGAAAGGATTTGCCACGCATGGCTCTAGCATCCGGTTTATCATACGAAGTGGAACCCACGCTATTGCCAAGGTATCGCGGTATAAATGCCAGTCAGGCAGTGAACGATGGAGAGGATTACGAGCTCCTTCTGGCTGTGCCTGAGGTTAAGGTGGAAAAGTTGCGAGCGGTTTGGCCTTTTACAACAAGACTCACTGAGATTGGGCAAATGGTTCTGAAAACTAAAATGAATAAGACACATGGGCTAGAGATGCAGGGTTTTGACCATTTCCTATAAAGTAGTGGAGTTGCGATGGATCAATTAAGTCAAGAGTTATTTAGCCAGAGTCCACAAGAGACTCGAGACCATGCAATAAACATAGCGAAAGGAATGCCGCTAGGTGGAGTGGTACAGCTAAAGGGGGATTTAGGTTCCGGTAAAACAGAATGGGTAAAAGGCTTTGCTCAAGGAATGGGGAGCGGAGAGTTGGTGACAAGTCCTAGCTTTGCTCTGTTGAATGAGTACCCCGGCGGCAGGTTGCCCATCTATCACTGGGATTTGTATCGGCTATCTGAGGGGGTAGATTGGTCAGTTTTGGATTTGCCAGAGCAGTTGCCAAGTTGCGATGGGGTTACCCTAGTAGAATGGCCAGAACGGTATCTGGGATATTGGCCTGCAGAAACGCTAGTAGTAGAAATCGAACGAGTTTCCGAAGAAAGTCGGAAGATCTTTGTGAGGATGTAGGAATTCGTTTGCTAACTGAATAGAACCGAAATGGATTCACCGGAGTGGATGCGCTTAATAGCTTCTCCTAATAATTCAGCGATACTAAGTACTATCAGTGGTACCCCATCGATTTTTGTGATAGGCGTGGAGTTTGTAGTGATGAGTTCCGCAATGTCGGAGTTCCTCAAGCGTTCTATAGCCAAATCGTTGAATATAGAGTGAGAGACACCAGCGTATATGTCTTTTGCGCCTGCTTGGCGAAGAATTTTAGCAGCAGATGTTAGGGTGCCTGCTGTTTCAGTCATGTCATCGACGATGAGTACATTTTTGTCTTTTACATCACCTACCACGTACTGGGACTCGATTTCGGTTGCACTTACACGACGTTTCGCAATAATCGCCAGGCCTGTTCCTAAAGCCTGCGAGTAGGCTTGTGCCATTTTCATACCACCCACATCTGGAGATACTACGATCAAGTTATCGACAGATCTCTTCTTGAGGTAGTCGTAAAAGACTGGAGCTGCGTAGAGGTGGTCTACCGGGATGTCAAAAAAGCCCTGAATCTGCTGGGCATGTAGGTCCATGGTGAGGACCCGGTGAGCACCAGCAGAAGTAAGGAGGTTAGCGATTAATTTAGCCGTAATAGGGACGCGTGGTTTGTCTTTACGGTCTTGTCTAGCATAACCATAAAATGGCATGACCGCAGTGATGCGTTGGGCGCTTGCCCGCCTGGCTGCATCAATCATGATGAAAAGCTCCATCAGGTGGTGATTTGTTGGGGGACATGTCGGCTGAATAATGAAAATATCGTTCCCTCGAATATTATCTTGGTATTGGACAAAGCTTTCACCATCTGGGAAAGAAGAGACGTCCGCAGATCCAAGGGGTATTTCGATGTACTTAGCTATTTCAGCAGCAAGCTCTTTATTTGCGGATCCACTAAAAATTTGAAGTTGCTTACCAAATGACTCTACCACGGATCAGATAATCATTTCAAAAACCAAGCTGGGCAAGGTAAAAAGTCATTAAATGGTCAAAAATCAATGAAATGGCCTCGAGGGAGGCGAAATTCTCAACTCAGGAGAGCATAATGATTAAATCTACGTGCTATGGATATATTAAGATTGTCATTTGTTAGGTAAATCTATGAAATGCTCGTCGTATGAGTGTTAATTCAGATATCGGATTGGTCGGCTTAGCTGTGATGGGGCAGAATTTGGCCTTAAACATAGCCGACCATGGTTTTAAAATTTCGGTCTATAATCGGACTGCGTCGAAGACACAGGAATTTGTAGAAGCTAACCCTGACACGCCGGGTGGTCTTGAAGGGTGCCCTACACTAGAGAAGTTTGTTGCTTCACTGAAAAGTCCCAGGAAGATCATCATCTTAGTGAAAGCTGGTGGTCCTACTGATGCTGTCATAGAGAGCTTGCTTCCGCATTTAGATAAGGGAGATATTATCATTGATGGAGGGAATGCTCTTTGGACCGACACGATTCGTCGGGAAAAGGATCTTAAGGAAAAGGGTTTCCTATTTGTTGGTTCTGGAGTATCTGGAGGTGAAGAAGGTGCTCGTTTTGGTCCGTCGTTGATGCCTGGTGGAGATCAATCTTCTTGGAAAGAGTTGGAGCCCATTTGGACGGCGATTGCCGCTAAGGTGGATGCTGCCACCGGAAAACCATTGGAAGGAGCCGCCCCAGGCAAGCCTGTCACGGGTGGTGTGCCTTGCACTGCTTACATTGGACCAGATGGCGCCGGTCATTATGTTAAAATGGTACATAACGGCATTGAGTATGGTGACATGCAGTTGATTTGCGAGGCTTATAATATTTTGCGTTACGGTGCGCAACTCGAAGTTGAAGAGATCGAGTCTATTTTCAAGGAATGGAACACAGGGGATCTTGATTCTTTCCTAGTGGAAATCACGGGCAATATCTTAGGCTTTAAGGACCAAGGAACCGGTCAGCCCATGGTAGATGTGATTATGGATCGCGCTGGACAAAAAGGCACAGGGAAATGGACTATCATGTCCTCGCTAGAGGAGGGAATTCCCACTTCAACGATGTCAGAGGCTGTTTTTGCACGCTGTATTTCGGCGATTAAAGAGGAGCGGGTCATTGCAGCTAAAATTTTGGATGGTCCTGACACCAAAATCGATTTGAGCATGGGTAAAGAGCTGTTTATCGAAGCCGTTAGGGATTCTCTCTACGCCTCTAAAATTTGTTCTTATGCGCAAGGCTTTGCCTTGATGCAGGCGAAGTCCGAGCAGGAGAATTGGAATTTGAAATTCGGAGATATTGCGATGATTTGGCGTGGCGGATGTATCATCCGCGCTCGTTTTTTGCAGCGTATTAAAGATGCATTTGATAAGGATTCCAGTCTTCCGAATTTGCTTCTAGATCCCTATTTCAAGAATATTATCGCAAAGACCCAGAAGAACTGGAGAATGATTGTTTCTCAAGCTGCTTTGTCGGGAATACCAATTCCAGCTTACGCAGCCTCACTGGCATACTTTGATAGCTATCGCAGTGAACGCTTGCCAGCTAATCTGTTGCAAGCGCAGCGCGATTATTTTGGTTCGCATACCTACGAGCGGGTTGATCAACCAGTAGGTAAGTTCTTCCACCTCGATTGGGTAGGGGATAAGAAGCAATACGAAGCTTAAATAGCCGTTACTTTTTTACTTAATAATAGAGGATTTATGGGCCTATAGATCCTCTATTTTGTCTGAAAATTTATATTTTAGACGTTGTCGAAAAAATATAATCACAAATCGCTTGTCTATCCTTGTTTAATCAAATAACTGTTCTAACTACTAGATAATGAAAATGAAGGAAGGCTAAAAGGGGTAATACTTCTTCTTGTTTTTGTTGCTGGATACGTTGATCAATTCCTGGCGGCGTAGCCAGGAGAATGTAGTACTGCGCCAAGCTGTATCTGGATTATCGAACTCCATATTTATTTTTTATCTTTCATAGTAAATGGAGTTGAGGCAAGAGATAAAGGAATGCTATTGCTATGGTGTTGTCTCCTAGGCAGGGTCTAGTTATGTAAATCTGAGCATAAGCAATGGATGTGGCTAATGCGGTTGTAAGGCATCAGGTTGATTCGTTAACCCATGGTCTTTTGCCAGAAATAACACAATCTAGGTTAATTTCATAAAAAAGTTCTCTAAATGGAGAGTGTTTCTGGATCTAAGATTTAATTATTTTCAGATTCTTGTTATTTTTATTGAAATTATAGATGATCCTGATTAATCTTAAGTTAAGTAATCGATTTATTGAAAATATAGTATTTAATAGTAGAAAAGATTTACCTACCCAACATAGCAAGGCAACAACACCTCGCAGGGGGCCAATGACGTGCAAAGCGTTGTTCGCCCCCTGCAATTTTTTTCACCTGATGTTTGTATCTTGATTACTAGGGCAATAAGAATAGGCTGAAAAAGTGAGTGCTAACGAGTCGGCAATTTTATTGATACATTGTAGGGACCAGAGAGGGCTAGTGGCCACTGTCGCCGATTTTATCAACCGGCATGGTGGGAATATCCTTCATTTAGACCAACATGTGGACCGCCAGAAAGGTGTGTTTTTTATGCGAGCTGAGTGGGAATTATCGCGTTTTGACCTTAAACCTGGAGAAATTGAGACGTGTTTTGATTTAGAAATTGGGCGTAAGTTTGCTATGTCCTGGCGCCTTTTTTATTCTGAACAGAGATCTCGGATGGCGATATTTGTGTCTAAGTTCTCGCACTGTCTCTACGACTTATTAGCTCGTTGTCAGGATCGAGAATGGCAGGTGGATGTCTCGCTTATTATTTCTAACCATCCTGGCTTAGAAAAAGTAGCCAAGGGTTTTGAGATTCCTTTTTATCATATTCCAATTACCAAGGATAATAAGGTCGAGCAGGAAAAGAAGCAACTAACCCTATTGAAAGAGCACCAGGTAGATGTTGTAGTGCTGGCTAGGTATATGCAGATTATTGGCCAAGAGTTTGTGGAAACATTTCCTAATCAAATTATTAATATTCACCATTCATTTCTTCCTGCATTTGTTGGTGCTAGACCCTACCATGCGGCTTATGAAAGAGGGGTGAAGATAATCGGAGCCACGAGTCACTACGTGACAAAGGATTTAGATGCTGGTCCAATTATAGAGCAGGGGGTGGTTACCGTAAGCCATAAAGATTCTGTGGAGGATTTGATTCGTCAGGGACAAGATTTGGAGAAAATAGTCCTGGCCAAGGCGGTCTACTCCCACTTAATGCATAGGGTTTTAGTTTATGATAATCGAACCGTGGTGTTTTAGGATTCTTGAGCAGGCTCTCGCAAGTTTAGGTAGTTTGTAATTATCTTTGAAGTGTAATGAGTGAAGAATTACTAGATCAGAGGACAGAGTTTAAAGTTCATGTTCCAGATTTGAAGCACCCTCTCTATATGAGGTTACATTCTTCAGACATTGCGGTGTATGATCAGGTTTTTAAGCATTTGCATTATGAAATAGATACACTTAGACCTGTTGAGAGCATCATAGACGCTGGGGCTAATATTGGTCTTACTTCGGTCTACTTTGCTTCTCGTTATCCTAGCGCTAGAATATTGGCTTTGGAGCCTGAGCAGTCTAACTACATGCTTCTTCAAAAGAACGTAGGGCCGTATGAAAATATAGTGCCTATCCAGGGGGCCTTATGGAATGAAAATACAAAGTTAAGTATTTTTGATTCAGGCTTGGACGAATGGGGCTATCAGACGGCACCTATTTCAGAGGAGTCCGGCGAGCGCTGTATACAGGAGGTGTCAGGGTGGACTGTGGAGGAACTCATGCAAGAACATGATATTGATTTTACCAGCTTACTGAAGATAGATGTCGAAGGTGCTGAGAAGGAAGTTTTTCAAGAGCCATCAGAATGGATGAACCGGGTCGGGATAATAGCTATTGAATTACATGATCGTATTAAGATGGGCTGCACTCGTAATTTTTATCAGGCAACCAGGCATTTTCAAGTAGAGCAGCACAAAGGTGGTAACGTAATCTTAGGTCTTAGCGGATGGTTAGGTGCTAGATAAGTCTTCCATTCAGCTTAACTCTTAACAGCTTTGACGCTTGTGATGGATTTTTTCGTCAGTTGATTGCCTTTGGACTTAGCCGTTCGAATGGGGATATCTGAGAGGGCGAAGGTATGTTCTTTAATTTTAAGTCCTTTGGTCTGGCGAAACTTGACAAAGAGTTTAGGAAACTCTCCCTTTTCAAAAAGTAGGACGCGAGATTTAGGCAAGGCTAAATGATATTCACGATTCATAATGACACCGCCGAAGGTAAATTTCTTAATGAAGGTTGCTTGTGTGTTCGCGAAAACAAAAGTAAAGACTTGGTCTCGATCGAATGGGGCAAAATAGATAACGTTTTTATCAACAAATAGTTTCTCAGGTGGAGGCATAACTTGGTAGCGCCCATCATTCCACATAATGATCACTTTATCCAAAGGAGAACAGCGGAAAGCAATTTCTCCCTTTAGATTGCAGCCAATAAAGCCTTTTTCTTTGTCATAAACGACTGCGAGTTGATTAGAAGTTAGTTCGCGAACATCGATCTCTTCTGCTGTTGTTGATTTTGTGCGACGCTTATATTGTTTGCCATATTTAGTGATCAGATCTTGTAAGTAAGCAATGGCATATTTAACGAGTTGTCGAAGATTTTTCCTGACTTGCTTGATCTCATTAACAATGCGAGCCATATCATCTTTATTTTTTTCTAAGTCGAATTTAGAGATACGTTTAATCCGTAAATCTAAAAGCATTTCAATGTCATTTTCGGTGACAGGGCGTTTAAACTTTTGGGTGAAAGGCTTTAGACCTTGGAGGACTGCTTTTTGAACGGCAGCGTATGTTGTGCAATTCTCGATTTTTTTATAGATGCGATTTTCGATGAAAATTTGAACCAGAGATTTGTAGTGAAGTTCGTTTTCTAGCTCTCCCTCTTTAAGCTCTAATTCCGCTTTGAGAAGTGCAACGAGTTGGTCGGTATTGGCACGAAGCACCTCATCAACAGTCATCTGAACAGGTTTTTCCCCGCTTATCAGCATCAGGCTGCAAGAGATAGGAACTTCACATTGTGTGAAGTGATAGAGTGCGTCTATTGTGCGCTCCTGGTTTTCTCCCTGCGTAAGAGTGAGAACGATCTCAACTTTTTCTGCGGTGTAGTCGTTGATGGATCTTATCTTTAGTTTCTTTTTACGAACGGCATCTTCAATGGAGATTACCAATGAATCTGTCGTTGTGCCAAAAGGGATTTCCTTGATGGTAAGTTTATTTTTTTCAGTTTTTGTAATAACGGCTCGCAGCTTTATTTTACCATTCCCCTTATTGTATTCAGAGGCATCCATCAGGCCACCTTGTTGAAAGTCAGGGAGGATCTTGAAACGCTTGTCTTGGAGGATAGCAACTTGTGCCTTGAGCAACTCAATAAAATTATGAGGTAAGATCTTAGTGGATAATCCGACAGCTATGCCTTCTGCGCCAAGCATCAGAAGAAGTGGTAGTTTACAGGGTAATGTAACGGGTTCCTTATTTCGTCCATCGTAGCTAGGCACATAAGTGGTTAGCTTAGGACTGAAGATTTCATTTCTAGCAAGCTCAGTGAGTCGACATTCTATGTAGCGTGAGGCAGCTGCGCGGTCTCCTGTGTAAATATTACCAAAGTTACCTTGTCCCTCTATTAAATAGCCACGGTTCACTAATGCAACTAAGGCATCTCCAATGGAGACGTCACCATGAGGGTGGTAGCGCATACAGTGACCGACGATGTTGGCGACTTTGTTGAATTTGCCGTCATCGTTCTCCTTGAGGGAGTGCATAATGCGGCGTTGCACAGGTTTCAACCCATCCTCTAGTTGTGGAATAGCTCGATCACGGATTACATAAGAGGCGTATTGGAGGAAATTAGTGTCGATTAGATCTTTAAATGGCCCTTCAGGGAGATGCAATGATTTGGAGGTTATCTTGGGTGGGGAGCCCTCTGTTGGTGATGGTTCGCCAGGTTTTCTAGAAGGGCTTTTTTTTGTTGCTGCCATAAAATCTCAGCATTAGCCATTAGCGGAGATTTGTACAGAACAAAAAATTGCAGCAAAGTTTCTCATTAGAAGTTGTCCAAGTAATCAATATTCTCGATTAGAACTTGTGTACTTAACCGGAACGAGAATAGCCATAGGGTAATCCAGGAAAGAATGCAAAAAAGGATAGAAGAGATGGCAAAGGAACCTATAGACTTTCTCCAATGTTCGGCTAATTCGTTTCTTAGAAAGAAAAACTGTGTGAACGTAAACCATATGAGTAAGAATAGAGCTGTCACAGCATTAAAAGTGGTGGAGAGATTCATTTCGCTAGTGAGAATTAAAAGGGCAAACCAAATCATAACTAGAAAATAGAAGGTGCCCATGATATATCCTTGGTACTCAAATGTTCTCCGTAAATTATTTTTGGAAACAGAACCAGTCTTATACCAGACTGGTATGATGCTAAAACTAAGGGCTCCTACTAGATTGATAATAAGTGACATGAGTGCTTTTACATCTAGTGGTTGTTCGTCCCACCAAGGTAATCCAACTGCTTCAGGACTGGTCATACTACCAGCAGTTGAAAAGAGGTAAGAAAGGCCTGCTAGATCTTTTTTAATCTGAGATGCAAGGTCTATTCCAAACCCTGTAGATAAGGTGCCAAACAGAAGTAGAAAAGTAATAGGAGAGAGTTGGGATTCAAAGCGCTGATTTTGAGGCTTGTTGAGTTCAGCACTAGTATAGTGATAAATATATTTAGGCTTAAAGATCGTGTAAAAAAGTGTTTTAGGGCCAAAAACAAGAAGGGCAGTAATTCGAAAGACGATTTCCTCAAAGCTTTGCAGTAGGCTAAACCATTGCATCACAACTTTTTGAGGTGATTTTAATCAGAAGGAAAGCGAAAAGATGTGTTATGCATGAAATATTTCTTGGAAAATGCCTCCGCCGAGAAGTTTCTGACCATCATAGAATGCGCAGATCTGTCCTGGAGCTAGTGCACGTTGAGGCCTAGAGAATTGAATGGTGGCGATCATCCCATGAGCACTTTCTTCTGGTGTATATTTGATATCAACTCTAGGAGCACGGTAGCGTGGTCTTGCTTGTATCACTCGAGATTCCTTCAGAGGTGTACTGGTAAAAGAGAGCTGACAAATTTTTGCCCCCTCAGCATAAAGGAGAGGGGTATTCGGTTCCTCCAGTGCAATAACAAGCTGATTGGTGTTGATACGCTTCTCAACAACTACATACGCTTTATTGGGGGTGTTGGAGGGGACTCTAATACCTTTTCGTTGTCCGAGCGTATAGTAGTGAAGTCCACGGTGTTCTCCTAGAAGTTTACCATCTAAGCTAATGATTTCACCGGGCTTTTGCGGAAGGTGCGCATCTAGAAAGTCTGACATTTTAACTTCACCTATAAAGCAAATACCTTGGCTGTCCTTTTTTTTAAAGTTAGGTAGACGAAATCTTTTTGCTTCATTTCTTACATCTGACTTGATGAGATGTCCGATAGGAAACTCAGACCGATCTATTTGTTCTTGGTTAAGTAGAGCTAGGAAGTAAGACTGGTCTTTATTCGGGTCCGCTCCCTCTAATATCTCTGAGCTATCGTTGGAAGCTAATTTTTGGCAGTAGTGGCCAGTAGCAATAGCTTCAAAGCCGTTTTCTAATGCATAATCTAATAGGACGCCAAATTTCATTTCTCGATTACACATGACATCGGGGTTGGGGGTTATACCTTCGGCATAGCCATCTATGAGGTATTTCACAACCCGGTCTTTGTATTCCTGCATCAGATTGACAATTTCAAAATCGATCTTGATTTCTTTGGCTACTGCAGAAGCATCTTCAATATCTTCTTGCCAAGGGCAATTCCCGATAATGTTAGGTTCGTTGATCCAATTTTTCATGTAGGCACCGCTGACGTCATGCCCTTGCTCTTTTAGCAGGGCGGCAGCTACGGAGCTGTCAACTCCTCCGGACATGGCAACCAATATTTTCCGCATTTGGGCTAAATATATAACTATTATAGGGACATCTAAAGTTTTTCCTGTGTTGTCGAAGTATAACATTAGAAACGACATAAAATCTCAGCACTTCCCTTGAGTAAAGGATGAACAAAGGCTAAATGGCCTTATAAAGCCATGTATAAGCAATAGAACGGATCCTCTCTTAGGGACATCCTTAGTTGGCCAAAAACTGGTACAATATACCTATTAGGTTAAACTAATCAGCGGAAAAAAATTCCGATTTCTATTCTGAAAATTATAGCCGAAATCTTTTTTGTTTTTTTAAGTATTTCATAATGAATTAGTTACGTAGTTCGAGAAGTGGTGGCGAGTTAGTTGGAACAGAGGATGCACTATGTATAGGCATGAGCAATGGACTAGTGAGAATACCTATCCCAGTATCTCGTTGTGTTCAAATATCAGGCGTATTAGGTGTCATATTAGGTCTCATCATTGGGTATATGAACAATGAGGGTTTCACCTGGACATTTCTGCGAGCAGCAATCATGGGGGTAGTTTTCGCTTTGATTGTAAGATACGCCTTAACCATTTTTATTCGCTATTGGCTTGAAACACAAATGGACAAGATGATTCAGGCTAGGCTGGAATTTATGGAAGCTAGGAAAAAGGAGCAGGAGAAAAAGAAAACTAACAAGGCAGAATAGTAATGATCGTAACCGCAAAGAAAAAGAAGAGTAACGTCGAAGAAACTGAGAAACCGAAAGTGGATCCCTTGACAGAGCATAAGGCTGTTGAGAATCGAGATGAGGCTATAGAGAGTTTATTACCTTTGGCTCATCATATCGTATCAAGGATGTCTATGTTTCTCCCGTCATATTTATCTCGAGATGATTTATTAAGTGCAGCGGTGATTGGTTTGATTAATGCAGTTGATAACTATGATCACACCAAAGGCACCAGTATAAAGACTTACTGTTCTTTAAGGATTAAGGGAGCGGTCTTGGATGAGCTAAGGCGACTGAATTGGGCGCCTCGTTCTGTTGTGCGTGAGTCAAGGCGCTTACAAAAGGTGCAAGAAGAGTTAGCTCAGAAATTAGGTAGAGAGCCAACAGAAGAAGAGATTCGAGAAGAAATTGGTTTGTCAGCCAAGGAATTTGAGGATCTGGTTGACCGCGTCAAGCCTGTGAGTTTCTTTTCTTTGCAAGATACAGTGGGCGATGGAATAGATGGGGATTCACTATGTCATGAAGAAGTAGTTGCAGATCCTAAAAGTCAAGCTGCCTCTGAAATCGTTTTGCATGAAGAAGATAAAGATCTTCTAAAACAGCTTTTGAATACGTTGCCGATGCAGCAAATGCAAGTGCTAACGCTCTACTATCTAGAGGACCTTCGATTGAAAGAGATTGCAGAGATCCTCGGTCTTACCGAGTCGAGAGTTTCACAGGTGCATACGTTGGCGGTAAACCGCCTGCGAGCTGCGTTCATGCGTGTTCGCAAGCGTTAAGTTTCCAGGGACGGCAATGTAATAGCAATGATGGTGCTAAGGGGCGGGGAAGTGAATACTAAGCGATAGGATTGGTGTTATGCAAGTCATTGTAGGTTGGGTGATTGTTTTAGGGTGTACCTTGGGAGGGTTTGTTTACTCAGGTGGAAATCCCACGCATCTGATTGTCATTGGCGAGTATATCATTATTATTGGGGTTTCTTTGGGTTTTTTATTTGCTGCGTGTCCGATGGCTTATTTGAAGCTGCTATTTAGTCAAATTATGACGGCATTCAAGGGGTCTCCATATAACCAAAAAGCTTTTGTAGATGTTATCTCAGCTTTTTATGAGCTTTTTATGATTGCTCGGGAACAAGGCGTGATCGGCATTGAAGATCATGTGGTAAATCCGAAAGGTAGCGCGGTATTCCAAAAATATCCTACCTTTTTAAATAATGCGGAAGCAGTAGCATTTGCCCAGGATGCGCTGAAGCCAATAATCGATGGTCGTATCAAAGGAGACCAAGTAAAGCATTTACTTCATGAGGAGATGGAACGCATTGCTGTTCGAAGTGAGCATCCGCTCCATGTAGCGACCAAAGCAGCTGATGCGATGCCTGGGATAGGAATTGTTGCGGCGGTATTAGGAATCATTATCACCATGTCCCATATCTCTGGGGATAAGACGACGATTGGTGTAAAAGTCGCACATGCGTTAGTAGGAACCTTTTTAGGAATTTTTATTAGTTATGGATTTATCCAGCCTCTCATATCAGCAATTGAATTTAATAACGACGATGAAAAGCATTATTACGAAGTGCTTTCTAATATTATCACAAGTTATGCAACGGGTGCGCCGCCCATTATGGCTGCAGAGTCTGGGAGGCGAGCAATACCTGCTGACCGGCAATTAACTGGCGACGTTCTAGAGGAGCAACTGAAAGCCTTGAATAAAAAAGGATAAGCAAAAATGGGAGGAGGTGGATCATGGAAAGTAGCTTACGCAGACTTTGTGACGGCCATGATGGCCTTATTCTTAGTTCTATGGCTAATCTCTAGTGACGATGTGACTAGAGAGCAAGTGCAGAGGTATTTTAGAGGTGAGATTACTGAGCAAGGCAGTGAAGGGATTATGCAGCAATCAGATATGAAACCGTTTGCCGTAAGAAGTTCTCAGCAAGCCCATAATGACTTAGTAGCACTGCAACAGCTAAAAAGGGCGACTGAAAAACTGCAGATTCAATTTAATAATAGTGCAGAGCCAGGTGATGACATGATCCGGTTTGACTTTTTAGCGGATGGTATTCGTATTACGGCATTAGATAGATCTAGGAAGCCATTTTTTTATCCTCAGACCGCAGATTTAACGAACTTTGGCAGTTGGGTGCTGAATACTGTGGCATGGGAGATCGAGCGCTATCCTTTTAAAGTAGAGGTAGAGGGTCATGTTCAAAAAGGCTTTGACGAACAGTTGGAGAAAAAAGGTCAAATAGGATGGGATTTATCCTCAGCTCGTGCGGTTACAGCGCAAAGAGCATTAGAAGAGGGAGGAGTTGATGCTGAGCAATTTTGGCGTGTTGCTGGTTATTCAGACCGCAAACCAATTAATGAATCAAGGCCTGACGATGAGGAGAATCGTAGAATCTCAATCATCGTAAGACCAGAAGAAAGGCATATAACAGATGGACTGGAGTGAGATACTTGCTGCTAACTCGGACTTTGATCGATCAAAGCCTGTTAAAGTTATACGCACGGGGGACGCTAGTTCTAAGAAAATGGTGCCAGTAGGCCAGCACAAAAAGAAGCCCAGATTTAGATCTTCTAGCAATACTGAGAATGTATGTGACCCAAAAGTAGAAATTGTGCAGAGAGAAGATGGGGAATGTGATTTGCTATTTACATGTTCGTGTGGCGAACAGACAGTCATTCGGTGTTACACGCTACCTCAAGAAGCTAACCCAGCTCCCAAGCCCCCTGCCGCATCGTAGCTAAACCCTGCCTCAAAATTTTATTTTAGAAGAAGATTTAGTCTCGTGATGCCGAAATATCTAAATTCGGGCAAGTGTGCAAATCTCTTTTGTCCAAAGTCAAAATCAGTAAAATTAGAGGAACTTAATTAGAGAGAGTTTGATGCAAAAATTGGAGTTGCGAGTAGGGTCTGTGGTTGAAGCAGAGGTGATAGATTTGGGCTTTGGAGGTGAAGGGGTAGCTCGTTATGAGGGTATGGTTATCTTCGTTCCCTTTGTGGCAGTTGGAGACCGTGTTCTTATAAAGATAACTCAGAGTAAAAAGCATTTCTATCGCGGCTTTGTTATGGAGATGCTAAATGCATCAGAAGATCGTGAGGAACCGGTTTGTGAGTACTTTGGTTTGTGCGGGGGATGTGATTATCAACATATTACGTACGAAGCTGAGCTAGAGATTAAATCTAAGCAGATAAGAGATCTTTTAAAAAGAATTGGAGAAGTTTCTCATATTAGGTTCTTGCCATTTATAAGGGCTGATTCCCCTTACGGTTATCGAAACCGCGTGACCGTTCATCAACAAGATTGGCGAATAGGCTTTCATGGAAAAGATTCTAGAGATGTTGTAGATATTGATAAGTGTCAAATCGCAAGTGATGAAGTGAATGAAAAACTGGCCTATTTAAGAGGTCGCCCCGGTAATCGTGAGCATTATTCGCTAAGAGGGTCCAATATCCCGGAACTCGGTTTTTTTCAAACCAACCAATTTTTATTGAAAAGGCTAAGAGATTTAGTGAGAGGGGCTGTTGATCATCGGATGAAGTCGATGGTGGAAGGGTATTCTGGAGTAGGTTTTTTCTCCGAAGTGTTACAGGATGAAGTAGAAGATCTCGTCACAATAGAATCAGATGTGCGTGCAGTCTTGGATGCGCAAAAACGTGTGTCAAGAAGAGTAAAATTACTGGAAGGAAGCTGCGAGCAGTATCTTGAGAAGGCATTTCGAATCTGCGATCAACATCCTGTAGGGTGTTTTCTTGATCCGCCTCGAGAAGGGCTTAGTGATGAACTCATTGAGAAGTTGCTTAGACTTGATTTTCAGCAACTCATTTATTTGTCATGTAATCCAAGCACCTTGGCGAGAGACCTAAGAAAAATGCAAGGTTTCTGGATGCCGCTATGGTTGCAGCCAATTGACATGTTTCCCAGAACCGCTCATATTGAATGTCTGGTAGTCTGCGAACGGATAAATTAGTGGGTAGTCTTCTTGACGCTTTCTAGAGGGATTTGAGCTTCCTCAACGATTAGGATTGGACCGCCACCAAGGGTGTCTTCGGTCTTCTTAAGTAGTTCTTGAAAGCGTAACTCGGATTGCTCAAAAATGGCTCTACTTGTTTTGAGTTCGGAAATAGCAGAGTCATAAGCCATTACTTCTTTGATCGCTTCAGCCCTTGTGGATTTTCCTACTTTGTGATTTAGGCTAGCGCTGAGCGTGGCTACCTTCTTTTTGTCGGTTAAAAACTTCTCTCTGTGTTCGTTCAATTTGTCTTCGTAAGGTTTTAGATACTCTTTAGACTTAGTTTTAGCGAGTTGTAAATGTAGGCTTTTATATGACACAGCAATAGCATTGGCTAATTGAGCCGCCATGGTAGGGCTTTCGTTGTAAATAGCTATAGAGATTTGGTCATTTCTTTCATCAATGGTCAGCTCAAGGTCCTTTATGAGTGCGGTGTAAGCATCTTTCTTAAATGTCTGGGCATCAATGCCTAATTGCTTTGCTTTATAGTAAATAAACCCCGTTTGTTCTATAACGGGCTGTAGCACTTGCTTAGAAGAAATGCGGTCAATTTCCAGATTAAGTGGTTTAGGTGTCCTTTGTTTGTTTTGTATGATTTCGACTAATGCCGCGGACTTATAGATATCTGGTTGACGTGAGCAACTGAGCAAGAGGCATACTAACCCTAGAGCCGTGAAGAGGTACAAGCACAGTCTTTTTGCTAGAAGTATGAGGTTAGCGTTGTTTTTCATGAAGTAAACAGAGCAACAAAATGCCAGCTCATAGGAAATTGTAAATGAGATAGAGTGGAAGCTCTTGCCTATGGCCTATTCTGTGGCATGGTGTCACGTTATTTATTTATGTTAACACTAGGAAATATTTCTAAATCCTTTGCAGGGAGGGATCTCTATATTGATGCTTCTTTGCAAGTGAATAGGGGAGATCGCATCGGCTTAGTGGGTCCAAACGGAGCTGGAAAATCCACTTTATTTTCTATCATTTTGGGTGATGAGTCACCTGATAATGGTTCTGTAAATGTTGAACGCGGAGTGACTGTGGGTTTCTTGCCGCAAGAAACGGCTCCCGTGGCCAATGAAACTGTTATGGAATTGGCCATGTCTATTAATGAGGAAATGGCTGAGCTCTATAGCATCGTAAAAAAGCATGAGGCTGAGGGTACAGAAGAGGATGAGACATATCATATCGCTCAAGAAAAATATGTAGAGTACGGGGGGTATCAACTAGAGCCTAAAGCAAAGCGCATTTTGAAGGGGTTAGCTTTTCGTGATAGCGATTTCGAAAGACCTGCTCGTGAGCTGAGTGGAGGATGGGTTATGAGAGCCCATCTAGCAAAATTGCTTGTAATGGAGCCGACCTTGTTAATGTTAGATGAGCCGACAAACCACTTAGATCTGGAAACGGTGATGTGGTTTCAGAATTATTTGAAGCTTTATCCTGGGGGGATCTTGATGATTTCTCACGATCGTGAATTTCTTAATTGCCTGGTGGGAAGCATTGTTGAAGTGCGTGCTAGGAAATTACAAAAATATCGAGGTAATTATGATAACTACCTCGAGCAAAAAGATGCTTTAGCTGTTCAGCAATTAGCCGCTTATAAGAACCAGCAAAAAGAAATGGAGCGCCTTCAGCAATTTGCTGATCGTTTTCGCGCCAAGGCCAGTAAGGCTTCACAGGCTCAGGCTAAATTAAAGCAAATTGCTCGCATGGATAAGTTGGAAGCTCCTGAAGCAGAGGACCGTGTTATGAGGGGCTTCCGATTTCCACAGCCTAAGCGTAGTGGCCAGCGAGTCATGGAACTCAAGGACATTTATCAAGCCTATGGGCAAACTCGGGTATATGAAGGTTTAAATGCTGAGGTAGAACGAGATCAAAGAACCGTTCTAGTAGGGCCTAATGGTGCGGGCAAGTCTACCTTGCTGAAAATCATGGCTGGTGCCTTGGATTTTGAGAAAGGGGAGCGAAAAGTAGGACACAATGTAACGGTAGGTTATTTCTCTCAAAATCGCGTGGAGATGTTGGATTCAAGTCGAACGGTTCTAGAGGAAGCAACTGCCATGGAGCATCCAGTCACAGAGCAAGTCGCGCGCACCATTTTAGGAAGCTTCTTGTTTCAGGGGGATGATGTCTTTAAACCCGTAAGTGTTTTAAGCGGAGGAGAAAAGAGTCGCTTAGGCTTAGTAAAACTGCTGCTGGCACCTCCCAATTTTCTGCTCATGGATGAGCCCACTACTCATTTGGATATGGCAAGTATTGAGGCACTTATCTCCGCTTTAAAGCAGTATCAGGGAACCCTCGTTTTTATTAGTCACGATGTGTATTTTATTAAGTCGATGGCGGAGACTGTCTGGCAAGTCCATGCTGGAAAGGTGACACCTTTTGCGGGCGGGTATGATTACTATTTAGAGAAGACTCAGGCTGAGTCTGAAAAGGTGGCATTAACGGCTGGTGAGAAACTTGAAGATCACCGTGGTAATCAAACTATTGCATTGCCTGAGAAATCTAAGAATACACCCCGGCCAGTTCGTAAAACCAAAGAGCAAAAACGCAAAGAAGCTGAAGAGCGTCAGGCTAGGTCTAAGATTAAGAAAGATCTAGAAAAAGAAGTTGCTCGGCTAGAGGAGAGAATTTTGCATCTAGAAAGCCGCCAGAAAGAGTTGCTGGATGAACTACAAAATCCGGCACCCGATCGTGCTAAGCGAGTAAACGAAGAAATGTATGAGGTGCAAATTGAACTCAATAAAGTCTCTGAGGCTTGGGAAGAAAAGGGTGAGGCACTTATGAGTTTATGAGTGCTGAGATAAACTTGAGTTTGTCCTACTTTAGCTTACTATTTTTCTTGGATGTCTTCTTGTTGTCAGAATGCATGTGCAAGTGACGCTTCTTCAAAAAAAGAAGTAGTCCAGTGGTTTAAGCTGGGTATAGCGGCTTTTATAGCGATGCAGGCGATGTTTATTGGCATTGCGGTAAATGAGACGCCACCAGAAGGCATGTCCAGGATTGTCTTGCACCTGGCTCTTGCAGTGTCATCCATCATGGTTTTTCTTTTGGCTGGTCTGCCGATTGCGACTGAAGCGTTTGCCAAAATGAAACGAGGCAAGATTGTTACAGAGCAATTGTTTTTAATAGGAATCTTTGGGGCTTTTGCAGCTTCTGTTCAGGCTTCATTTACTGATACAGGGGATATCTATTATGAAGTGGTTGCGGTTCTGGTAGCTATTTATACGCTAGGTTCTGTCCTAGGGCGTCGTCGTCAAAAATCAGCGATAGGTGCTGCGGAAGCTTTAGCCAAAGATTTTGAAATGTGCTTGAAATTGACTTGTTGTGGTGAGTCAAAGCAGGTAGCGGTGAGTGAGGTGGAAAAGGGTGACCGCGTGATGGTACCGGTGGGTGAGGGCGTGCCTGTGGATGGCCAAGTCGTAAAGGGGACCGCCTTTGTAAGAGAAACACCGCTTACCGGAGAGCCTTTTCCAGTTGTCAAGCGTGAGGGAGATAAGGTCTTAGCTGGGGCGGAAGTGTTGGATGAGCCTCTAGTTATACAGGCTCAAGCAAGCGGCAAAGAGCGTAAATTGGATTCATTATTGCAGGTCATAAGAGAGTCATCGGCGGCTCCAAGTTCGCTTCAGCGCGAAGCAGATCGTTTAGTCAGTTGGTTTTTACCTATTGTCCTGATCCTTTCAGTAACAACATTTGTAGGCTGGACATTAGCGGTGGGTTGGCAGCCAGCACTTTTTTATGCACTCGCGGTATTAGTAGTAGCCTGTCCCTGTGCGATGGGCTTGGCAACGCCTATTGCCATTTGGAGTGCATTGAATGCATTTGCTGCTCGAGGAGTGGCAGCTGTGAATGGAGATTTCATCGAGAAGCTTTCGCAGGTGAAGCGCGTTGTGTTTGATAAGACAGGAACATTAAGTGAAGAGAATCTTGCTTTGGTAGACTTTGTCACTTTACCTGAGGTCGACCGGGAAGTTTTGCAGGGAGAGATTGCGATGGTTGAAGCAAGAAGTTCACATCCGATTGCCAAAGCTTTCTGCGCTTGGGTGGTTAAGGGAGATAAAGAAGTCGAAGTTGGTGATGTCAGAACAGTTTCTGGGATAGGTGTAGAAGCTGAAGTTAGTGGCCGCTTGATACAGATAGGGAATAAGGGGTTATTGAATAAAAAGGATGACTCTAAAATTGAGCAACTACAAAACCTGCTCAAAGCCGATGACCAAGGGGCTTCTCAAAAAATTTACATCAAGGCGAATGGACAGTTAGTTGGTCTTGCTCTATTTCGTGAGGGGTTAAGAGAGTCTGCAAAGTTGGCGATTTCTGAATTAGCGAGTTATGGCGTGCCGCTCGACATTCTAACCGGAGATAAACAAGAAAGTGTAGATCGCCTCGGCCTGCAGAATTTGGAAGGTGTGCGGTCAGGGCTGCTACCTGAAGATAAAGTTAAGCTGATAGAGGAATGGGAAAATAAAGACGAGAAAGTATTGTTCGTAGGGGATGGGGTGAATGATTCAGCTGCCATGTCTAAGGCATCGGCAAGCCTCGCTATGGCATCCGGAGCTAAGTTAACGCGTGAAGTTGCAGATGCTCAACTTTTCGGTGCAGATCTTACGGCAATTCCTCATCTTTTGGGTATGGCACGTCAGGTTAGGAGAGGGATTCGGCAGAATATTCTTTTTGCTTTTTGCTATAATGCAATAGGTATAGCACTAGCTATGGCTGGAATGATACAGCCGATATGGGCAGCTCTACTAATGATGGGTTCTAGTTTCTTGGTTACTTGGAGAGCTATCAGATTTGGACAAAGGTTGATGGATCAAACAAAGGATGAAATCGCGAAGGAGTTTCTTGCAGAAAAGAGGAGTAGAAAAAGTTTGTCTGTCTCTCAATCTAGTAAGGCCCCAGCAACCTTTATACTGCCTAGATGGTTGATAGGTGCATGCGCTTTGGGTATGTTTTTACAAGGCCCTCTCTTAGCTTGGATGGGGCGATTTTCATGGCAGGTAGCAATCATGGTGTCTTTGGGGGCACTGTTGTTGGGTTTTGTTTTATCTCAAGGCATGTCTGCCTGGTCTAAGAAATCAACTCTAGGTTTGTATCTAGGAATGCTGTCTCTAGGGAATCTAGGAATGTTGTTGGGGTGGGTTGTCGACTCTGGCTTTGGGCCTGTTATTCAGGATGGGCTTTGTTTATGCGGATGCACAAAAACGGAAGGTGTCGCTAGCTTTTTGTTTCAACCAAGTTGGATGCAGGGACTTATGGTTCTGTTGAGTTTTCCTGTCTTGGTGATCACCGATAGTCAGGTTAGAATAGAGCAAGGTGTTAAGGAATCCAGCCCTTGGGGGCATTTATTGATATGTTGCTTGGGGATGTTAGTTGGAATGTTCTTTCCAATGGTCTTGATGAGTCTCACAAACATTGCAAATCACCAAATGTATTTCATTCTCACCTATCTAGCGATGAGCTCGGGTATGTTGCTTGGTATGTTCGTCTTCTGCCGTTCTTATTTCTATATCTTAAGAAAGGCGAAGTCGAGTTGAGCCAATCTACTATTTCGGCGGTAGAGCGCAAAAAGCTTATTAAAGAGAGGCAGCAGGTATCTATCACTTGGCGATGGGTTCATATTTTGGGTTCGCTAAAATTTGCACTTCTTTTGCTTGGAATTATTGCTGTCGCATGTGCGTTCGCCACATTCTACGAGTCAAAGTATGACACTCGCATGACTCAAGCGCTTATTTATAAGTCGCCTTTATTTATCTTCTGGTTGGTCTTTCTTTGTGTGAATTTAATTTGTGCAGCTGCTACACGATGGCCATGGCAAAGAAAACATACGGGCTTTGTGATTACTCATGCTGGAATAGTGATTCTTTTGATAGGTTCCATGATCGGTATGATTTTGGGTTATGATGCGAATGTGAATTTGCATAAAGGTCAACCACCTAAGCAACGACTGGTTTTAGATGAAATGGTTATGTTATTTGAAGGGGCTGATTCTAAAGAAATTTTTTCTACACCTTTTGAGGTTAGAGTGATACCGCCAAGTGAAGATCGTGTCAGGCAGTTAGAAGTCCCGGAACAAGAAGGATTGACTCTTTTCGTTGATCGTTACTCTGAGAAATTGATTCCGGTTCAAAAGATAGTTGCTTCTGAGCAAGCGTTTGCCTCGGGTATTCAGCTCGAGCTTTTTAGCGGCATGATGGGTCAAACTTTATCAATTCCGTTAATGAGTTCTCCTCAAGAGTCTCGGGTATACGACTTGTTTGGATTGGCTAGAATTGCATGGGTAGAGGAGTTTCCTAAGGATAAATTGCCTGAAGGTGAGGTCTTTAGGGAAACTCACATGGTAATAGCGAGCATGCCTCATCAACCCATTGTTCATAATACCTTGGGTAAATCGAGCGGTTACACTTTTTTCTTAGAAAAGGGTGAGGATAATCAAGATTTGGTTCTGAGTTATGTTGATGAGTTTGGAGACAAACACTTGCATAAACTGAGTGAGGTACTGGGAAATAGCATCCCTGCACCAGAGGTGAGAGGTGAAATTCAAGTGATGGATTTTTGGCCAGATTTCAAAATGAAAGATGGCAAACCAATAACGCTTTCTGAAGAAGCTAATAATCCAGCTCTATTGCTGATGGTGCACGGAGAGTTCTATGAAAAAAAGAAACCTGAGTTACTTTTAAGAATTGATGAGGTTACTGGAGAAGTGTTTTTTGATTTGCGAAGAGAAGGTTTCTCACAACAGGCTGGTATTTGGAAGCGAGGAGAAACAAAAGCGATGGGCTGGGCTGATTGGCAAGGAACTTTAAAAGGTTATTACCCTAAAGCAGTGCTGGTGAATGAATTGACAGAGGCTGCTTCAATCAATCAAGATACAGCCGAGGGTATTCCGGGAGTGCGAGGATGGTTGGAGAATAGCAATGGTGAGAAAAGTTCTAAGGAATGGGTTGTTATGGGGCGGCCTAAACGCTTTTTTTTAAGCAAGCAAAATGCTTTGGTTGGGTTGAGCATGAGAACAAAACCTATTCCATTTGGTATAGAACTTGTTGACTTTGAGGTTCCTAGGGACCCAGGAACTGATACTCCAGCTAATTTTATCAGTAATGTGCGTTTTGTAGATGAGAAGAAAAATAAAACTAAACAAGCTAGGATTGAAATGAATCACCCCGCAAGCTATCCAGGAGGATGGATCAGATTGCTAACAGGGGTTAACTATAAATTTTCTCAAGCGGGTTGGAATCAAGAAAATCTAGACGAAACAACACTCCAGGTTTTATATGACCCTGGGTGGTTTTTTAAATGGACTGGTTCTCTAATGATTTGCGTGGGCATTTATATGTTATTTTATATGAGGTCAGCAAAAAAACGGAGTGTGAGTTAATGGGTATGAGAAAAGCAATATTATGTTTATGCCTATGTTTCGAGTGGAGCAGTTATTTGCTAGCTGCTGAATTAGATCTAACGCCGCTAGAGCAAGTGCCTGTTCAGCATATGGGGCGCGTGAAGCCTTTTTATTCTTTTGCACTGCAATCTTGGCAATCAGTTTATGGCAAAAGTGAATGGAAGAGGCAGAAGGGGGGTAAGCTCTCAGCGGTAGCAACGATTACTGATATTTGGTTGAGTCCAGGTGATTGGGCGGAACGAAAAATTGTTTATATCAACTACACACCTCTTCGAGAGGAGCTGGGGATGGATAAAAATGATAAGCACGCTTCTTGGAAATGGATAATTGGGAATGAAGTATTTCTTAAATACATAGAGGATATACAGAAAAAAAAGGCGATAGATCCAAAAGCACAGCTAAATCGGCTCGAGAAAGAGGTGCAGAATGTTGGAGGTAGGCTTGAAGTGGCAAAAGGATTGATTGATGGATCTCTCTACAGGCTGGTGTCAAACCCAGAATCTCAGGAAGAGGCCTGGGTGCCTATCTTTAACACGAGTTTTTTATATGGAGCAGAAACTTCCGTTAAGGTGCTTGAGAAATTCCATCAAGTCAGTGAGTCATATGAAAGAAAGGACCAAGAGGCTTTTAATAACGCTATTCAATCGTTGCAGGCTAAGCTATTTGAGCTAAAAGGTCATGGGTTTGTAAATAAAGATCTGCTAGAGCTTGAGCAAAGATACCTAGTATTACATCCATTTCGATGGGCTGCCATTATGTTTGCTTTAGCTTTGGTGGCCTCGGTAGTCACTCTTTTATGGCAAAAGAAGGCGGGTTATTTTCTTTCTTGGGGGTTTGTAGGGGTAGGTTTTTTGCTCCAGATTTATGGGCTTATCTGCCGTTCTTTTATTGCGGGCAGACCACCAGTTACTAACATGTATGAGACAGTGATCTGGGTGGCTTTTGGAGTAATTATCATGGCCCTTGTTTTTGAGGCTATCTACAGATGTCGTTACTTTCTATTGGGTGCTACTCCAGTAGCCATTATTTCATTGCTATTGGCAGATACTCAGCCAGAGATATTAAATAGTTCGATTAATCCTTTAGTGCCTGTATTGAGAAGTAATTTCTGGTTAACTGTGCATGTCATTACGATTACATCTAGTTATGCCGCTTTTGCTTTAGCACTGGGAGTAGGTCATATTATTTTAATAGGAGTGATGCTTGGTAAGAAGATAAGCGGTGACTTGCATCTCTATTTATACCGAACTTTACAGGTAGGAGTTCTACTTCTGGCATCTGGAACCATATTGGGAGGTGTGTGGGCTAACTATTCTTGGGGGCGTTTTTGGGATTGGGATCCTAAAGAGACTTGGGCTCTAATAGCGCTATTGTCTTACCTAATTGTTTTACATGGACGAGTTGCCGGATGGGTAAAAGGATTTGGCTTAGCGGTGGGTTCTATTCTTTGCTTTTTAAGTGTTTTGATGGCCTGGTACGGTGTTAATTTTGTGCTAGGTGTAGGGCTTCATAGTTATGGTTTTGGAACAGGTGGTTTCCAGTATGTTTTGGCTTTTGTGATAGCGGAAGTAGCATTTATCTGTATTGCCTGGTTACGACATGTGAGAATATCCAATAAGCCTTTAAAAAGCGTAATTTAAGAATAACTCCCCACCCCTCTATCTCTGACGCATAGGAAATTATTTAAAACTATCAGTTCTCTAGTCAAATCTGGTTTATGCAGTAGAGACTTAAGGATCTGCGCAAGGTCTTTATTCCCAAGAAACATGGAGTCCTCTAGAGATATCACCTTTTGAGACTCATTGGCCTACGCTGTCCGGATGAGTGCTTCATGCGCTTGATCGCTTGGTTTTCGCTTGCTCACAAGAGCTATACTCAGACGATGCGATTGAGATATGTTCGTCCACTCTCTTTTCCTTGTGGCTCAAGCTTTTACGCATCTCGTTCAACTTCTATGAGATACCCCCTGTTTGAAAAGGTATTTACTTTTTTAGATAAAATGACGATGTAATTGTTGATTGCGACAGCAGAAGTGACTTTGAACCCTGCATAAGAAGGAAGTCACCAAGTTGGTGGAAAATGAGGATATAGATGAGCACGAAAACGTATTTAACAGTAATGGGTTTGTTTATAGGTCTAGTTTTGGTCTTAGGTGGGGCTGGAGGGTACTATATAAGCCAGGGGCAAAATGAGATAGCTATTGAGCAGAGCGATGAAAAAGGAATATCGAGTGAGAAATTCTTTGCCATGCAACAACTCAAAAATGAATTAGAAAAAAAAGACAGACAATTAAAAGATTTAAGGAGACAAGTTAGTCAGCAAGAACAGCATTTTATAGCTCAAAAGCTCAAATTGGAGGAATCTCCGGGGCACAAAAAACTACAAGCTATCTTGGAAGACTTCTTTAATGACACTAAATTTGAAGTTTACAGTCAAGGCCCCTACTTGGCGGTGAGAATGCCTCATACTGCTTTTGCTCTTTCTTCCTCTATTTTGTCCGACGAAGCAGTAAAGTCGCTAAAGACGGTGAGCGAAATCTTGCAGAAGCATAATGAAAAGTACTTTTTAATCGTAGAGGGGCATACAGATAATGTTGGATTTAAGCCAGGTTCATCCATTAGTTCTAATCGCCAATTGGGAGCACTTCGAGCTTTTCAGGTGATGAGGGCATTAGAAAGCTTCCAGGCTAAGCCAAGAGATATGATGCTGGCCTCTTGGGGGGAGTATATGCCTGTAATCGATTACAAAAGCGAAACGCCTGAAGCCAAAAATAGGCGGATCGAATTAGTTTTTGCTCCAAGACGGGTAGTCAAAAAGATTATTAAAACACCTGAAATTGCGGTTAGTGAGCAAGGCTAAACTTATATTCGCTTCTGACCCGAATGAAACCATATAGACTTAAAGAACAGTAGCGCAGGCTTTTACTTATTTCGTTCAACCTCAATTCCATCGTCAGGTTTTAATTCGCGCTATTCAAAGAGCTCAACTGGCCAGCTGCTAAAAGTTACTGAGAAAGCAAGCTTATCTTGCCATTACGTCTCCAAGAAACGCTGAAAGTGTCATTTCTTTATATTTATTGAAAAGATTTTTGTATTTGCAAACAAGAGTGCGGTAGTTAAATTAATTTGTTATTAACTCATTAATTGGTAGAATGCGAGTCAGGCAATTACGAGCACCGTGTCTCTCAGCATGTTTAGAATAGAGGAGAGTAAGCGTCATAGAAATTTAATAAAATAGACATATTGTATAACTAAGTTCTATAAAAGCTCATGAAACTTACTATTTGACAATGTTTAATTATTAACTACATTGTGATTTTGTCTAGCTAATAGTCATTACAATTAATTAAACAACTGCTATTGATTATGAAATTCCCAGGCATAAAGAAAATAAACTTACAAGAAGGTCAAAACAAAGGGATCAAATCCCTGCGCCAGAAGATAAGAGATACAGCGAAGGTGACTATGTCAATCCCGTTTAGGGAGTTACTGGAGGGCCTGAAAAACCAATCAGATGATAGACCAGATGAACTGGAGTTACCTGAGGCACTAGGTTCAAAGCGCTTTTTTGATATCGCAAGAGAGCAATTGGGGATGAACCGCCCAAAGTGCGCTGCTAAGGCCGCTAATAAGGGCATGAAGCAGGAAGATGTTGACCTCCATGTAGCTTGTATACTTTGGACGGACATTGGCAATGCTATGTATGATGCTGCTGAGAAGGAAGGAGCAATCGAGGCATTTAAAAAAGCTCATGAATTGAATGATGCTATTGTTCCAACCATATTCAATCTTGGAGTGGCTTATCAAGTAAACGGTGAATTAAGCAAAGCTGAGCAGCATTATGAGTCAGTCCTAGAGATAAATGAAGCATGCGAGGAAGCTTGGTCAAATATGGGAGTGGTGCATTTTTATAGAGATGAGATTGATGAGTCTGAGAAAGCTACTCGTAAGGCTCTTAAGATAAATTCGAAATCCATATTTGCTATGGACAATCTAGCTAGCCTGCTTGCTATCAAAGGGTTATTTTTAGATGCTTTAGATGTTTGCTTTGATGTCATTGATATAGATGACCAATTCAAACAGGCGTGGCTTAAAGTAGGTTTAATCTATTTTGAGCAAAGAAGTTACGATTTATCTGAGAATGCTTTAAATAAAGCTAGGGGACTTCAAATACTTGATGGCATGATTGCTTACCATTTGGGACTGATTTCAGTTGCAAAGGGCAATCTAATAAGTGCTTACACTAGATTAGAGGAAGCCATGAACATTGATCCTAAGTCTGAAATAGGGATAACAGCATGGGAGAAGTTAAAAGAGCAAGCAGCGCTTCAAAACAATATGGTGATGGTTTCTCAGGCAGAGAAGAAGATCGAAAAAATTAAGGAAGCTTTTGAGCAGCAAAAGGATGCCACTCCAAGTACTGCACTAGCTATAGCTAGCTAGATCTTAACGACCTTTACCAGGGGTACGGGTCAGATCTACCAAGCCGACCATAGAATCTTCCATTATCCTCTGAGGTGATGGACAAGATGCTTTTGGCTAGGGTTCTAGAACATTCCTCGACACTTATTTCAGCATCATCGCCGCCCATCTCTGTTTGCACCCAGCCTGGGCTAAAAGCAACTGTGGTAATATTCATTTTAATCAGTTCTGATGAAAGGGCGCGAGTAAGCATATTGAGTCCCGCTTTGGAAACCGAATAACAGTAATAAAAATTATTATCTTTGACACTGATAGAGCCAGCTCCGGATGAGATATTAATAATAACGGGTCTGTGGCTAAGCCTTAAGTTGGGAAGTAACGCTTGAGTTACTCTAGCAGTGCCTTCTAGATTTGTCTTAAAGACATCAGAAAAAGTATCGATAGACAATTTTTGGAACGGCGTATTGGCTCGATCTGACCTAGAAAAAATGGCAGCGTTGTTAATGAGAATATCTACCGAACGAATGTTCGGTAAGACGTTTTCTATTGATTCTTGGTTGGTAATATCAAGCAGCACTGTCTTCAGGGTATGGTATTTTTTAGCCAGATTGAAGAGTTCAGTTGTATCTGATTTTGCTCTATAAGTGCTAATAACATGGTGACCTTCTTCTAAGAACCTTTGGGAAAGACCAAGCCCTATACCCCTATTTGCTCCTGTAATAAAAATGGTAAGTGGTGTCATACTCCATTGAGCTCAAGCTGAATGATCAATGTAGGTAGTTTTGAGTTAGCTTCTTTGGCATATTTTGACTGGGGAAATTTATTGATAAGGTTTTCTAAAATTAAAATGGCTGTTTCGAGATTATTGGATTGAATATACTGTTGGGATAATTCCCAAAGCTCTTTATCATCCATCTGAGCTGTTTTTTTAAGTAAACTTTCAGGTAGTTTTGGGCTCCCCAAACTAGTTAGTATCCGGCTTAGCTTCAGTTTTAATTCTTCAATTTCATGGCGTCTAGCTGTATTGGGATAGCGAGTAATAAATTCTTTGATTTGCTTGAGAGCCATTTGGTGACGTTGTTTGATAATAGAAATTTTGATGAGTTCAAATAACTCTTCCTCAGTTAAATTTGTTTGCTTTAGTGCTTGTTGTTCTTTCTCATAGGCTTGTTTGATTTCGGATTCAAATGCAGGTAATGCAAAGCTTTTGTCGAGATTATCACTTACGTGAGCAAGTAGCTTTTTAGCTTCCTCTATTTCATTCGCATGATAGTTGTTCTTGATAAATTCTTGAAGTTCTTGTTGCGCTAAAAAGTAGTAGCCTTCCTTTATTTGTCTCCTAATTTCAGCAATCTCGATACTTCTCTTAGGATTATAACTTTTTGGGTTTTGTTCTAGGGATGAACTTTTCATAACCTTCGCTTCATTGAGATGAGGTTTTGTGACTTGGGTTTTGTCTATATTTTCTAATTTAGAGCAACCGGTCAAACTAACAAATAAGCTTGTTATGATAACTAGTAGCGGTCGTGGATGTAAACATCCTCCTGAGTAGGTCTTTGAATACGAAGATGGCAAAATTTTTTTTCAAATTAATTGGAAGAAAATCAAGGTCATTATAATTTACCTGTCCTGACTAATTCAATGTCGGCCTCAACCATTAGTTCAGCAAGGCGTTTCATGTCAGTTTTAGGTTCCCAACCTAGCTTCTCTTTAGCCTTAGAAGGGTCGCCAATTAGCAAATCAACTTCAGTTGGGCGAAGGAAACGTTCGTCAAATTCGACATAATCTTTCCAGTCTAGATCAAGCGTGCTGAAAGCTGCACCTAGAAAGTCCCGAATAGTGTGTGTCTTATTTGTAGCTATGACATAATCTTGAGGTTTGTCTTGCTGAAGCATAAGCCACATGGCTTCAACGTATTCCTTGGCATACCCCCAATCACGTTTGGCATCTAGATTACCTAGATAAAGTTTGTTTTGTTTGCCTTCCTTAATGCGGGCTGCTGCGATAGAGATCTTACGAGTCACGAAGCTTTCACCTCTTCTGGGAGACTCATGATTGAAAAGTATTCCAGAACAGGCATACATATTATATGCTTCCCGGTAATTAACGGTGAGCCAGTGAGCAAAGACTTTCGCACAGGCATAAGGTGAACGCGGATAAAAAGGTGTTGTTTCAGTTTGGGGAACAGCTTGCACTTTCCCAAACATTTCTGAGGAGGATGCTTGGTAGTAGTGAACTTTCTTGCCAATCCCAGATTCAATAATGGCCTCTAGGATTCTCGCCGCGCCTACACCGGTAATGTCGCAAGTATATTCAGGAACATCAAAGCTCACTCTCACATGACTTTGAGCAGCAAGATTATAAATCTCATCTGGTTGCAATTTATAAAGTAATTTGACTAATGCTACACTATCGGCAAGGTCTCCGTAATGTAAGAATAGCCTTTGATTTTCTTTATGCTCATACCCCTTGAGATGGTCAATACGTGAACGGTTAATAGAACTGGATCGACGCACGATGCCATGCACTTCATAGTCTTTTTCTAATAGGAGTTCTGCAAGATATGAGCCGTCTTGCCCTGTAATGCCAGTAATTAAAGCCTTTTTCATTGGTTGTGACCTCATTCTTTAAGGGACTTAGCCCAGCTTGTCTAGCTCAGCTTTTACCATTTTTTCGATAATTAACGGGAATGGGACACTATTTTCCCAGCCCAGAATCCTTTTTGCCTTGCCGGGGTTACCACAGGGATGATTTGGTTCTACAACTTTTATGAGAGAGGGGTCATGTTCAACATAGTCCTTCCAGTTCAAGTCCAAGACTTTGAAGGCGGTCTCAACAAGATCTTTGACGGTATGAGTGACACCAGTGGCTAAGATAAAGTCATCAACAGTTTCAGCCTGAAGCATCAGCCACATTCCCTTTACATAGTCTGGTGCCCAACCCCAATCACGACGTCCTGTTAGCGCACCTAATGTCAGTTTTCTTTGTTTTCCCTTTTTGATTTGAGCAACTCCACGAGCAATTTTTTGAGTGACAAATTGAGGCCCTCTTCTAGGGGATTCATGATTGTAGAGGATTGCGGAGCAAGTTTTTAAACCGTAGGCGATCCGGTATATACTGCACATTTGGTGCGAAAATTCTTTGGCTGCACCGTAAGGCGTGGTTGGTCGGAGAGGGGTGAGCTCATCCTGAGGGGTATGGGTTGGTGATCCAAATATCTCGCTACTCGATGGGTAAAGAAATTTGGGTGGTTCAGGTAAATCGCGAATGATTTCAAGAAGTTTGAGAGTAGCCATGCCAATGCTTTCTACTGTGGCTTCAGGAAGCTCTAAGCTAATTCTGGGGCTAGATTGACCCGCTAAGTGATAAAATTCTGTAGGTCTAACTTTAGCAATAAGCCTGCGTAAATGAGTCGTATCTTCAAATGACCCATGATGAATAAAAAGTTTTTTATTATAAATGGAATCATCAGATATAAGGTGGCCTATATTTCCAGTAGCCAAACGGTCTGGTCTATGAACGAGTCCATGAACAGCATACTCTTTGTCTAAGAGTAACTCGGTTAGGTATGAGCCATCTTGTCCCGTAATGCCAGTGATAAAAGCAACATTTTCCATACAGTGATGCTGGAATCATGCATGTTTTATGTATCTTTAAAAGCGCTTTTAGCACGATTAAGGATCGCTTTGATACGTGTAAGTATAGAGTTGTTGCACAGTTGCTGTAGTGATAAAAATCAATTTATTTCTCACGTAATCAACGAGTTGTGCCGATATTTATAACATAAAATGCAAGTATTGAATTGGATAAAGGAAACTCTATGAAAAGACTAAAATTAATTGTAAGCACAGCTATATTGGGAGGTTTATTGATAGGGTGTACGGAAGAGGTCAAGAAAGACCCTCATGTAGAATTAGACAATGCATTAAAAGCATTTGAATATGCAAGTAAGATGGAGAGAAATGTTGCTAAAAGGAATTATGATGGAGCCATAGAGGAATTAGACAATATTGCGAAAATCTACAAGTCAGGCATGTTTTCCTTTGGATCGGGTAAATTCTCTAGCAAAGAACATGATGAGAAAGCGCTTATTGCCATGGAAGAACTTTTTTCGGCAGTCCGTGTACTAAGAAGTCAAGTAAGGCAAATGAAAACGAAGAGGGTGACAAAAGAGCAAAAGGCACAATACCAAGTTAATGTTGAGCAATTGCTAAATACTCTTCCTAAAATTGCATTAGCACATTATGATAAGAAGTCGGCGTTTTATGTCGCTCCTCCAAGGGCTAAGCTCCAGGCCATGCGCAATAAACTAAGAGCACTATCTTACAGAAGCCCTGACCAAACAAAATTTGCAGCTGGTCAGATGATTGCTTCTATAAATAAGTTGCTTAGGGGCTAAGCATTTAGCCAGCATGATAGAATTGAACTTGTAGGAAACGCACAAGATTCTGTTCAGGCCTACAAGGCTCTCTAGCACAATTCGGGTTTAAAGTCTTAATCGATGGTAGAGCTTTAATCTCTTGCTTAAATTTTACCCAATTGTTACAAACGTAGTAATTCTGTAATAGAATTACTATACAATGGTAAATAGGAGATTGGTGGTCATCTAATAAATTATCGTCCTGAAGGTGGTTTAATTTAAATAGCGAACTAAAGATATGGTAAACCTTAAAAACAAGACGAACGTGCTTTTTGTGTGTGATCATAATAAGTTTCGTAGTCCAACTGCAAAGCGGCTATATTCTCATAATGAGGACCTAGAGGTGAAATCCCTAGGAATCAGGAGTAGCAAAAAGTCACTTTTTTGGCGAAGAGTTTTTAAATGGGCAGACCGAATTTTTGTGATGGAGCCACATCATAAGGCCCTGGTCCGTCGGGAGTTACATCATTTATTTGGTGAGGAAGTGTACAGGGAAATTATATGTCTTTATATTCCTGACCGTTATCCTTACCTGGATGGTCGGTTATTAGGTATTTTGGAGGGACATCTTTCCCTTTATCTTGGCCCACCATCTTTTTCCCCTCAACCAGCGCTTAGAAGAAGTAAAGTAATAAAGTATCATCATCGAAACTACTCTCAAAATAGAGCTTGGATGGCTGCCTAGAGTGATTGGCTTTAATCTATAAAAGAATTATTCTGAACGAAGTGCGGTGGCAATATCAAGATGAGCTGCTTTATATGCCGGATAAAGAGCCGCTACTAAAGCGATAACAAGTACCCAGAATGGTGTCTGCATAATCACAGACCACGGTGTGTGCCATTCTATAGTCCACCTAAAAAAGGCAACATTGACAACGTTATCAAGTATATAGGCTAGTAGGAAACCTCCTATTAGACCTAAAAAGCTTCCTACTATTGCAATATGTGAAGCCTCTATCAAGATGATATGGATAACTTGCATTCTTGCCCCTCCGGTGGATCGGATAATACCGATTTCTCTCGAGCGCTCACTTGCCAGTAAATATAGAGTAAGAAAGATACCCAATCCCGCAACCAGTAAGGCAATAAATCGTAAAATGTAAGTCACGGAAAAAGTTTGATCAAAAATATGCATGGCTTTGGTGCGAAGTTGGTGATTAGAGAAAGTAACGAAATTTCCTTGAGAGGATAATCTCTCTCGTAGTTTGATTTGAGTTTTTTGGGATTCTGAGGTGTCGTGAAGATAGATGGCTAGGCTGTTGACATCGTCAGTTTGCCACCAGTTGTGAAAAAGTTGGATATCCATTAAAATGACGCCCTGTTCCGTGTCATAGTCATTGTATATGGCAATGACTTTGGGTGATTTGATTCCAGATGGAGTGTGTAATGTTAAAGTATCACCTGGCTGGTGACTAAAGCGTTTTGCAAAAGTATCCGAAATGAAGACAGAATTTCCTTCAACAGCTCTTTTTAGAGGGTTGTCAGAGATACTACTAAGTATGCGAGGGGGGTGATACTCATTCATAATCTCTAGATTTGTTGCTGATACTTGAGTCATCATATTCTCGTCTGAGTTGGGGGGGTAAGGAATTTTGATCTCCCTGTAAGTATTGAGCTCTTTGATATTTGAGTTTTTCCTAACGGCCTGAATGGTGTTATCCGGTAACGGGTTTGGTGTATTGAGTTCAATGTTTGCGATGGATGTAACATAGATATCTGCTTGAATGGTTCGATCAATCCAGCTTGTTACGGTTTCTCGAAAACTATAAATCATAATAGACATGCCTATCATCATTGAAAGGGCACTAACTAATGCGGATATGCTAATGGCATGGCGATGAAGCGAACTTATGAAAAATTGGTGCCCGAGATTTAAAATGGGGTGATGAGAGGTAAGTTTTTTTGAAAGTGCTGAGTAAATATGGTGTATACTGTTGCAACAAATAGGGACTAAGAAAGCCAATCCTAATAAGGCACAGAAAGAGCAAACAAAGCTTAGCCATGGCAGGCGAGAGTTCACACTAACCCAGCCTGTTAAAGTAGCGAGAATCAAGAGGCCAATACCTATATTCGTAAACCGCAGTATAGCAAGCTTGGTCTTTTGTCGTAGGTGTCCAAAATTAATAGCTTGGACTGGTTCAACTCTAGAAGCTTCGCGTGCTGGAAGCCATGCAGCTAGAATAATAGCTAAGAGACCAGTTAAGATCGTAATAAGAATGTTGTTGCTGTCGATTTGTGCAGATTCCATCTGCAAAATCATATAGAGTGAAGTAATGCTTTTTGACACTCCTGTGACAAGATATTGTGATAGCCAGTAGCCTCCTATAATGCCAATTAGGATTCCAGGTATTCCCGCTATAACAGCTTCAAGGATGAATAAAGATTGGATTTCGTACCGTTGTAAGCCTAATGCTCTAAGGATACCAATTTCAGTGCGACGCTGTATGACTGATACCGCAACAGTATTATAAATTAAAAACATCCCTACCATTAGTGCAATCATAGAAAGGGCCAGAAGGTTTAGTTGAAAAGCACCAATCATCTTTTCAGCTTGCTCAGAACGCATTTTTGGCGAATTGGCAGTGACATGAGGAGGTAAGTGATCAGACAGTTGCTCTTTTAAAAGTTGGATATTTGATATCAAATCCTTTCCTTTGCCTTTGACGAGGCAGTCAATCCTATGGAGTTTTCCTTCTGGTTTTGTGAGGCCAAATAATGATTGAGCATGTGCTATATCAATAAGCGCAATATTCTCGTTACTGCTAACACTATCTTGTGAAAAATCTATTGTCTTATGCAGCATGAAGGCGTGTCTTCTGCCGCCAAATTTTGTTTCAAGAGTTTGTCCAATCTTCAGGTTAAGGCGTTTTGCAAGAGTTTTGGAAAGGATGATAGCATTTGGCTGAGTGAAGAAAGGCTGAGCCTCAGAGGAATTATCAGTTGGTTGAATCAAAAAAGTATTGAAGGGCTTGTTACTAATGGGGTCTATTCCAAGGAACCTTAGGTGTTCACCGGGGTGGTTGGGTAAAGTGATAATTTTTTCAATGATAGGAGTAGCCGCAAGGATTTGAGGTTGTTCAAGTATAGTCGGATAAAGAGAATCTGAAAATGGGGTACCATGACCATCAATAGTAAAATTTGCTTTCCCAGAAACTAGGTCTATGGATGAGCGAAATGAGCTATTAGCGCTGGAATTGGTAATCTTGATGCTAACAAATACAGATATTCCAAGCGCCACTCCTAGAATATTTAGTAGCGTTAAAGTTTTGTGTCGGGAAAAATGACGAAGGCTATGCTTGAGGATAAGTAGAAAAATTTTCACTGATGGTATAGACAATTAGCTACTTTTTCTAATCCACAATCCTTCCATCTTGCATGTGAACAGTACGATGTGCAGTGTCGGCAATTTCCTTGCTATGAGTGACCATGATGATTGTTGTATTAAATTTTTTTCCAAGTTTTTTGAAGAGAGATACGATTTGATGGCTAGAGTGTGAGTCCAGATTGCCTGTTGGTTCGTCAGCAAGTAATAATTTGGGACTATGAACTAAAGCACGAATGAGTGCCGCACGCTGCATTTGACCCCCTGATAATTGATGGAGTTGGTGATGACGTCGATCGGAGAGTTTAACTTGTTCTATAAGAGAAAGAGCGAAATTTCGTTTTTTGTGATCAAAGTTGGACGAAAGTTGTAGAGGTAAAAAAATATTCTCTTCTACAGTTAGAGTTGGTAGAAGATTAAAAAACTGGAATACGAAGCCGATGCTTTTTCTGCGTAGCTCAGTAATTTGAGAGTCCGTCAAGTTGGTGATGTCTTTGTCCTCGATAAAAATAGATCCTTCATCTAGACGGTCTAGTCCACCTAGGCAATGTAGCAAGGTGCTTTTGCCACAGCCACTTGGCCCCATGATAGCAAGAAATTCACCGGTTGGAATATTAAGAGAGATATGATCGAGTGCGGTGATAGGTTCACTCGTTGCTACTGTGGCGGAATACTTTTTACACGCCTTTTCGACCCTAACCATTTGTCTTAATCTGGCATGGTGAATGCATTTGTCAAAGTTGGATGGCTGCTTAGAATGTTAATTATTTTCCATTTGCTGAATGAGCTTGGCAACTAGTCCCGTCCATCCTGTTTGGTGGGAAGCGCCAATGCCCCGACCGTTATCTCCATGAAAGTACTCATAGAAGAGAATATGATCTTTAAAGTGAGGGTCACTCTGGATGCCTTTGTGATGACCGTAGATCGGCCTATTTCCTCGCTCATCTTTTAAAAATAGGTTTATGAGACGACTCGATAATTCATTAGCAACTTGAAGAATAGTGACAAAATTACCTGAGCCTGTTGGGTACTCAATTTTGAAATCATTCCCATAGTAATGATGAAATTTCTGTAAAGATTCAATAATCAAGTAATTGACTGGAAACCATACAGGTCCTCTCCAATTGGAATTGCCACCAAACATTCCATTCGTAGACTCTGCTGGCGAATAAGTGACATCTAGACAGTTGCCGTGAAGGGAAAAGCAGTAGGGATTATTTTTATAGTAGCGAGATAGACCTCTGATACCATATGGAGAAAGAAATTCACTCTCATCCAACATGCGTCTCAATAAACATTTCATTCTGTGGCCTCTGAGAAGGGAGAGTAGTCTGCGTTGTCCAGCCCCTTCAACTTCCCAATGAGATACTAGTTGAGCAAGGTCCTTCCTGTAATTAAGGAACCATTCCATACGCTTGGCAAAATGAGGAGTTTCCTTGAGGAGTTCAGGCTCCAATGTCTCTACGGCAAAAAGTGGAATGAGTCCTACCATGGATCGTACCTTTAGAGGGACTGGTTGTCCTCCTGGAAGGTTGAGAACATCATAGTAAAAGCTATCCTCCTCATCCCATAAACCTACACCTTCTTCGCCAATTTTTGTCATAGCCTCTGCAATGTATAAGTAATGTTCAAAGAATTTTGTCGCAATATCTTCATAGACTTCATTTGTGCGTGCTAATTCAAGTGCGATTTTCATCATGTTCAGGGAGAACATGGCCATCCAACTGGTGCCATCGGCTTGGTCTAAATAGCCTCCCGTTGGCAGAGCTTTGCTTCTGTCAAAAACGCCTATGTTATCTAGTCCTAGGAAGCCACCTTGAAAAACGTTTCTTCCCTCTGCGTCCTTTCGGTTGACCCACCAGGTAAAATTCAACATCAGTTTATGGAAAACACTTTCTAAGAAAGCATGATCCGCTTTACCGTTTAATTTGCGATCAATTTGGTAGACCCTCCAAGTCGCCCACGCATGAACCGGGGGATTAACATCACTGAAGTTCCATTCATAAGCGGGAAGTTGTCCATTGGGGTGCATGTACCATTCACGAGTCATTAGAACGAGTTGTTGCTTCGCGAAATCAGCATCTAGATAAGCAAGAGGAAGGCAGTGAAATGCGAGATCCCATGCAGCGTACCAGGGGTACTCCCATTTATCAGGCATAGAAATGATGTCCGCATTGTTTAGGTGAAACCATTCGTTGTTTCTGCTGTCTTTTCGTTGTTCAGGAGGTGGTGGGAAGTTGGTATCTCCTTTTAACCATTCTCTAATGTCATAATGGTAGAATTGCTTAGTCCAAATCATGCCGGCATAGGCTTGTCGTTGCACATGGCGTGCATCTTGATCTGTGATACCATTTTGAAGCTCTTGATAGAATTGATTGGACTCATTAATCCTAGTAAGAAAAATATGCTCAAAGTCCTGGAATGGGCTAGCTAAATTTTTTTTAGATAAGCGAACGCAAGTGATGGCTTTTTTACCTGCCTCAACTAGTATTTGTTTGAAGGCAGCAAGCTTGGTCCCCTTTTTTTCAGGAGAGATTGCCTGATGATTCCGATTTGCTAGATATTCATGGAAAGCATCTTTGAAAGGGCCCTCAGTATTTTGATCAAATAGTTTGCTTGAGTTGGTTTCATTTTCAGTAAATATGAATGCTAGGTCATCAGGAGCATAAAAATAATAGATACCGAGTTCAGAATGTTCCACTTCAGCATGATGACCTGAGATTTTTCTCATAGAAGGTTTTTTAAATTTATCGTTCCATGACCAAATGTTACGAAACCATAATTGTGGTATAAGATAAATTTCAGCAGCTTCCGGCCCTCTGTTGATAGCGGTTACCCGCATAAGAATATCTTCTGCATCAGCTTTGGCATATTCTACCTCTATATCAAAATAGCGATTCTCTTTTAAAACTCCTGTGTCAATAAGTTCATATTCTTTTTCTTCAAAGCCTCGTTTCCTATTCTGTTGGACTAATTTATCATAAGGGAAAGTACCCTGAGGGTATTTGTAGAGCATTTTGAGGTAGGAATGCGTTGGGGTTGCATCAAGGTAATAATAATACTCTTTAACATCCTCTCCATGGTTACCTTCACCGTTAGAAAGCCCAAATAATCTTTCTTTAAGAAAAGGGTCTTTGCTATTCCATACAGCTAAAGATAGGCAAAGGTATTGCCAATCATCACTAATGCCTGCAATGCCGTCTTCTCCCCATCGGTAAGCTCGACTTCTTGCATGTTCATGGGGGAAGTAGTCCCAGGCCTCTCCATCCGGACTGTAGTCCTCACGAACAGTCCCCCACTGCCTTTCACTTAGATAGGGTCCCCACTTTTTCCAGGCCTTTAAATTTTTAGAGCTTTCTTTTAAACGACTCTTTTCTGGATTGCTTGCTTTCATTTTTAAGACTTCATTAAACTAGAACACTTGTAAGGATCTTCAAGGAATGTTAAGGCTATTCGATTGTTTGAGCCAATACTATGAATATCTATCCCAGAATCGTTTCTTATTATCGTCCCTACATTTGGGAAACATTTTGTGCGTTATGCATTCTCTTATTTGAAATTGCTTTTGGCTTACTTAAGCCATGGCCGCTCAAGGTCGTAGTGGATGATCTTTTGAAAGTAGAGGATGCTCGTTATGAGTTGCCCTATCTATCAATGTCTTTCTCTTTTGTGACAGCTCTATCTATTGTAAGTGTTAGCTATTTTCTTATTCATGCAATAAGTGGGGCGTTAAATTTTGTTAGTAACTATTGGTTGATTAAAATAGGTTTGAGGGCACTGCTTCGCATGCGAACTGAGCTGTATGCATATCTTCAAACCTTGCCACTAGTTTTTCATGATAATCGACGAAGTGGCGATTCGGTCTATCGAGTTGCTTATGATGCTCAGGCAATTCAAACATTCTTCAATAGTGGCATTGCTACGGTAATTCGTTCAGGTGTGATGTTGATAGCAGTCTTTGTCATTATGTTTCAGATGAATTTTTTTTTAACACTGATTTCATTGTCGGTAGTTCCTCTCTTATTTATAGCTATTCAGTACTTTGGAGGGAGAATTCGTAGGGAGTCTGAGGTTTTCCGAGAAAAAGAAAGTGACGTGCTTTCTAAAGTCTCTGAAGGGCTGGGTGGTATAAGAATTATTCAGGCATTTGGTAGAGAAAATGAAGAAACAAAAGAGTTTGGTAAGCACTGTAAAAGATCGATCATTACTAATTTAAAACTGCAAGGTACAAATTTAACTAGCACTTTAGTCGTTGGGTTGATTACTGCTACAGGTATGGCTTTGATGATTTATTATGGCTCTTTAGAAATTAGCCAAGGAAAAATTGAGTTGGGAGAGCTTCTAGTTCTCTTGGCTTATCTGGCGATGCTCTATACTCCGCTAGAACAGCTGAGCTATACCGTTTGGGCCTTGGATGGTGCGACATCCGGAGCAAAGCGAGTTTTTGAAATCCTGGATGTAGATAATGAAATTCAAGATTCGCCAAAAGCCAAAGAGTTAGAGTCTGTGAAAGGAAAAATTGAGTTACAAGATGTATGTTTTAGCTACACGCCAGAAAAGCCAGTTCTGTTAGATGTTTCATTGACAGTTGAGCCAGGACAGACTGTTGCCCTAGTTGGTGGAACTGGTGCAGGTAAGACCACTATTCTTTCCTTAATTCCCCGCTTTTATGATAGTTCTTCTGGTGATGTTCTTATCGATGGAAGAGAGATAAAGGATATGAAAAAGGCCAGCCTGCGGTCAGCGATTTCGATAGTTTGGCAAGATACGCTTCTAGTAAACGGAACGGTTTTGGACAATATTTCCTATGGTCGTCCAGATGCTTCTCATCAGGATATTGTTTTCGCTGCACAGGCTGCACAAGCCGATGATTTTATTCAAAAGCTAGCAAAAGGTTACGAGACGGAAGTGGGTGAGCGTGGGGTTAGATTAAGTGGTGGACAAAGGCAAAGAATAGGCCTGGCTCGAGCTTTCCTCAGACAGAGCCCTATTTTATTGCTGGATGAACCAACAAGCGCATTGGATTTAAAAACCGAGGCAGATATGATGGAGTCTTTGGGTAAATTGATGGAAAAGAAGACAACAGTTATTGTGACACATCGGCTGACTACGGTGCATCATGCGGATCATATCTATTTCATGGAGAATGGCAAAGTAGTTGAGTCTGGAACAGGTCCCGAGTTGATGAAATTAAAAGGCAGGTATTGGGATTTATGGAATGTGCATTCTCAAGGAAGTCAATACGACTAGGAGTAAAAAAAAACAGGAGTCTCAAGCACTCGCGAGCTGTCTGCAAGCGTAATTTGTTCTGAGCTGACCATTTATCCATTATTTAAGCTTTGTCTATTCAAATAAGAAAAAATCTTATATTATCGTGAGACGCTTCTACTGCATCACTTGGGTTTAATATGCTACCTAACTCGCGCTCAAGACTTTATTGATTCAGTGGCTAAGATTCGGGTAATCGAAGAAACAACCCTATACGGTTTGGCAGATGCTTTGCTATGGGCCATTGATTTTGATTTGGATCATGCCTTTGGTTTTCACAGTAGCCTGAAGAGTCCCTATGATAGGAAAATGGAACGTTTCCAAAACAGGACCCAGATTATGAAGAGGATACAGAAAATATCGGACGGATAGGAATTAATCCATCGACGGGCGAGCGCATTGAACTTGATCCTAAAGACTAAGAGTTCATCATTCCCTCATCGATAGCATTCATTTCTTATCTACATAATGATTCTGTTGTCTCTCGAGTGGGCGAAGTGAACTGGTCTGAAAATCATCCCAATTTATTCGTGGCCTGGGGAGGTATTTTTGTGATTTGAAACTTTTGAAAGATCGCTAACCTCATGAGCTTATGACATCGGGAGAAATTAGAGAGAGTTTTCTAGATTTTTTTAGAGAGAAGCGGCATACGATTGTTTCTTCTTCGAGCTTAATGCCTGATGCCCCCAATCTTTTATTTACCAATGCTGGCATGAATCAGTTTGTTCCCATTTTTTTAGAGGAGATGCCATGTCCTTATACACCTGCGAGAGCGGCTGACACGCAAAAATGCATACGCGCTGGAGGCAAGCATAACGATTTGGAGGATGTAGGATTTGATACTTATCACCATACTTTTTTCGAAATGCTGGGGAACTGGTCATTCGGAGATTATTTTAAGAAAGATGCGATTGAGTGGGCATGGGAATTAGTAGTCGAGCGTTGGAAATTTCCGGCCAGCCGACTTTATGCGACGGTCTATAAACCTGGTGAGGGAGATCCTGCATCATTTGATCAGGAAGCATATGACTTCTGGAAAATGCTTTTTGAAAAGGTTGGCTTGGACCCCGACATCCATATCGTAAATGGTAATAAAAAAGACAATTTCTGGATGATGGGGGAGACAGGGCCTTGTGGTCCTTGCTCGGAGTTACATGTGGATCTTACTCCTGAAGGTGATAGCAAAGGTTCCCTGGTAAATATGGATGATGCTCGTTGCATAGAAATATGGAACTTAGTCTTTATTCAGTTTAATGCACAGCCTGATGGATCGATGGTGCCTTTACCTTCACAGCACGTAGATACAGGAATGGGGTTCGAGCGAGTTTGTTCCATCCTCCAGGGGACGAGGAATTTTACGGATTTTAAGCATGCCCAAATTTCCAACTATGAAACGGATGTCTTTCGCCCGCTTTTTGATAAGTTAGAGGAACTAACCGGTAAACCCTATGGGGGGACTTTGCCGAAACCTGGGCAGACAGATCTCTCCGGTCAAGAAAAGTTGGATGTGGCTTTTCGTGTCATTAGTGATCACATACGAGCATTAACGTTCTCTATAGCAGATGGAATCTTGCCAAGCAATGAAGGGAGAGGCTATGTGCTTCGCCGGATTCTAAGGAGAGCCGTGCGTTATGGTCGGGAGGTAGGATTAAATCATCTCTTCTTCCATCAAATCGTTCAGGTAGTAGCTACCACCTTTGGAGATGTTTTCCCGGAGTTGAGAAAAAGACAATCAGATGTAGAAAAAGTCATTCAAGCTGAGGAGGAAAGTTTTTCTAAAACATTGGATCGCGGGATCGAGCTTTTTGAGAAAATTGTTGATAAGGGCAAAGAAATATCTGGAGAAGATGCTTTTAAATTGTATGACACTTATGGCTTTCCTGTCGACTTAACGCAACTCATGGCTCGTGAGCGAGGTTTGAAAGTAGATGAGATTGGCTTTGAGAAATTCATGAGTGAGCAGCGGGAGCGGTCTAAAGCTGCTAGAAAATCCGAGGTGATAGAAGTGTCTGAAACTGAGGAGCCAGCTCTGGAAACTCAGTTTGTTGGCTTTGAGGAGAAGGAAGGAGTAGCAGTTCAGGTCTGTACGCATCAGCTCCAATTTGGAAAAACAGAGGATGAAGTGATCCGTGCGAAGTTGTTTTTTACACCTACACCTTTTTATGGAGAGATGGGAGGTCAAGTTGGTGATGCTGGTTGGCTGGAGTTTGATAGCAAGCGGATCGAAATTATTGATACGAAGAAAACTCCTGCCGGTAATGTGGTGCATCTCACGGAGGACTTAGAGGATCTTGATGCCCTGTCTTTCCCATTGAAGGCGAGCGTAAATGTAGCGAGACGTGCGTTGATTGAGTCCCATCATTCAGTGACCCATATCCTGCATTGGGCTTTGCGTGAAGTATTGGGTGATAGGGTGGGACAGAAGGGTTCTTATGTGGGGCCAGATCGCTTGCGCTTTGATTTTTCTCATTTGGAAGCAATGAAGAAAGAAGAAATTGATAAGGTTGAGAGCCTTATCAATGAACGAATCCAAGAAAATGCTAAAGTCAGCTGGAATGAGCGCCCTTACGCCGAGGTAAAAGGGGACCCTTCTATTATGCAAGCGTTTGGAGAAAAGTATGGGGAAGTTGTTCGAGTTGTTGATATTGGGGGCTATTCTAAAGAGCTTTGTGGTGGAACGCATGTCACAGGAACAGCCTTGATTGGTTCATTGCGAATTATCTCTGAAAGTGGGATTGCAGCAGGGGTGCGCCGCGTTGAAGCGATTGCGGGCGAATCTTTGCGTCCTTATGTTTTAGCTGAGGATTTGAAATTAAAAGAAACAGTCAAACAAGTTTCCAAAGGAAGAAATACTAGGGTTACTTTTGCAGATCTTCCGGAAGCTTCCGTTGAGGAACTATGGAGCATTTTTGATCAAAATCGTAAGTCACTGGAGGCACTTCGAGCTGAGATAAAGAGGCTAGATAAGGAAGAAGCCAAGAAAGTTCAAGTTGAGTTGCAAAAGAATGCTTCAGGTAAGGCCAAGGAGTTGATTCAATCGGCTGAGCAAATCGGTGAGATATCATGTATTGCGGTTCACTTGGGCGAAGTGCCAGGTGGTTATTTGCAGACTTTAGCAAATGAGATTACGAAGCAATGGGAAGGTGTGGTTATTCTTGGAGGGCAAACAGGTGAGTCGAAGGTTGGACTTCTTGCTGCTGTGAGTGCTTCGCTTAATAAAAAGATCCTTGCTGGAGATCTTATGAAAGAAATGGCTCCGATTGTTGGAGGTAAAGGTGGTGGTCGACCAGAAATGGCTCAAGGTGGTGGAACGGATCCTTCAAAGATCGAGAATGCTCTTGAAGCAGGAAAAAAGAAACTTGGTTGAAGTATTTTCTTGGCTCTATAGCAGCGAAGTCTCGATGCGATTCCTATCTGCTTGATGCACCATCTGACTCGAGTCGCCAAGGCACAAAGTCCTTGAAACCAGAGCTGTGATAGCTGAAAGGATTGATGGATAAGCTTTGGTAAAAATAGTCTATGTAGTACGCTACATTCTCTGCGGTTTTGCACCTAATCGAAAAAATTATTCTTCGGTGAAGAAGCTCTCGATTTCTCGATTCATCGCATGATTTTCTTTTTGCCAAGTACCATGACCAAAATGACCGCTTTTTAAAACGTGTAGTTCCTTTGGTGAGCTAACTGCATTGTAGATAGCAAACTGACCAGGTGGTGGAACACAAGGATCAAACAAGGCGTTGGCAAAGTGTATGGGTATTTTGATATGGCGAGCTGCCACAGCTGCATCAAAGTAGGAAAGCGTGTGAATAATTTCGGGATTTTTCTCAGCATATCGCGTAAGGGCTAAGCCACTGCCTGTGCAAGGTAGGGATAGGCGAAGGGGTTGATGGCCAAATGTCGGAACAGATACATGGGCTTTATCAAAGCGGTGATCATGGGCCATGGCCATAATGCCAAGTCCTCCTCCTAGACTGCACCCAACATAATCAAGTCTAAGAGTTGCCTCAGGTATGAGTTGAATGAGTGCATTCGTTCCACACCATATGTCTGCAACGCAACCTTTTATAATGTAGCTGTCGCGACTATGGATGCCATGCAAGACATGTTTGAGGGGCTGTGATGGAATTCCTTTAATTTGGCTTCTGGAAATTCCTCGGACGCAGAGAAAGAGAATAGCGGCGTTGGGAATGTGGAAGTCCAGGTCCGGTTCGGAGCGTCCTCCGTATCCGTGCCCTACTATTAAGCCGCGAGTAATGGGCTCATCGTCAGGGAGGGCGATCCATCCTCCAAGGCGCAGTTGATTGAGAGAGGTGTATTCAAAATCGTAAAGATGATAGCCAGGGAGTTTTTGTTGGCTTTCTTGGACCCGTGGGCGCGTTGACACCTCCATTGCTTGCTCGTAGGCATCTTGCCAAAAATTGAGGTAGTCAAAAGCTTCTTCCGGAGCTTGGATGTTAAGAAGTTCATTCAGTGTGTAGCCGTGTGCCGGATCAAAAGGAAGCTTGTGCTTGAAGCGCATTACCTCTTCAGAATCAATAGTCTCTGCAAGTGTCATCATTCCCTTTTACTAATATAGCAACATTTTAGGCTTAATCCAGAAAAGGATCACCAGTTCCTAGTGATGATCCAAGCTAGATGACCAGGTAAAGCTCTTAAGACCAAAATTTAAACTCTTTGAGCATCAATGAGAGTAGTCTTCCATCCTGATACTGGCGAACCATCTCACTCCCATGTTCCGAATAGGTCTCTGGACTTTTTTGGATACGAAGCCGGCTGCGCGGTATAAGGCTTCTAGATTTCGAGTAAGCTTCTTGAAGTGGCTGGAGGTACTGGCCATATTGGTAGTCTTCCTTCTCAGTTCCTGTAACAATGGTATAGCTTTGGTTACCTCGAGAAACGTTTTGGTTGAATAGATTCCTTAGGTCCATAAGTTCGGGAGTAGGGGAGGGATTTTTAATATAGCCCCAGCGATAGCTGCCGTCTTTTTTGTGCTTGAGGTAACGAAGGTGGGTTTGCGGATCGTAACTGTGGCAGCGAAGACGAATCTTGGGACAACGGATTTCAATAAGTTTGGCAAAGGCTAACGCCCCATAAGCACCTGCACTGGCACCTAAAATGACCACATTGTTAATATTTCGACAACGGATGAACTCTGCTATTTGATTGCTTATTTCGTAAAGGTCATTTCCTACACCAGGAATTCCACGGTGATAATGTGTTTGGTGAGGATCACGCAAAAAGATGGCGTTAATCGGCAAATGTTTGGCGATTCCCCAATAGGCAAAGCTTTTGTCCTCACGAAGTTCATCTTCTTTCTCTCTAAATTTCACGGAGATAAAGAGCTCCTTAGATAATGGGATTTCACGAACCATATAAAAGCTATTTATCTGCTTCTGGGTCTTAGGCGCGTAATGCAGACTAGTAAACCGCCTGTCAAGTTGGCGTGCATTGGATAGTCGACTCTCCGTATTCAACACTTTATCTCTAGAGGGAGAGAGAGAAGATCCCCATGAACTACCCGATAAAAATGATGTTAGGCTCCAATTACTCATTGTTTCTCTGAGCTGAAGCTATAACTGTGCCAAAATATATTGTTTGGTCCGCAAAATGGCCTAAATACTGCTTTTAGTGTGATCTCTAATTGATAAGATTGAATCGTTGTTGTGTCTGATCTCCCTAATAAACAAGCCTCTGCATTTAGCCAATTAGGGTTGAGTGGAATTTTGAGCATTATTTGGCGTTATTTTAGAGAGAAAGCGATAGATCAACTCAAAAGCATATGGTTTATCATTGCTTATCTTGTGGTATTTCAAACGCTCTTTCTAGACTTGCCCATTGTATATGGAGCAACAATTGGTGTAGGAATTTTTGTGGTAGTCATTGGATTGACATTTTTTATGGAAGGTCTGCGTTTGGGCCTCATGCCTTTTGGAGAAACCATAGGAGCTATTCTTCCGCGAAATTCTAAGTTGCCGCTTATCATGGCTTTTGCCTTTATTTTGGGAATAGGTGCTACTTTTGCGGAGCCTGCTATTTCTGTTCTTAAAAAAGCAGGTAGTGGCGTAGCCCCTGACAAGGCTCCACTTTTATATAGTTTATTAAATGATTTTTCGGGACAGTTAGTCGCTTGTGTTGGGGTGGGTGTTGGTGTTGCCGTGATGCTTGGTATTCTTCGTTTTTTCTATGGGTGGTCACTCAAAGTTCTAATTATTCCTATGGTTGTCATTTTATCAGGGTTGACGCTTTATGCCTATTTTGATCCGACTTTAAATCCAGTAATTGGCTTGGCTTGGGACTGTGGAGCTGTTACGACAGGGCCTGTTACAGTGCCACTTGTTCTAGCTTTAGGTATTGGAGTTTGCCGGATTATTGGAGAGGAGGATGATGGAGGTTCGGGTTACGGGATTGTTACCTTGGCATCTTTGTTTCCTATATTGGCTGTTCTACTCTTATCCTTTTATCATTTTTTTGTGCAGGACTATTACGGGCAGGAAAACTATATGAATAAGTCTAAAGTTTCTCAGATGGAGAAAGAAACTCCCAAAAAGCTTTCACGGTCTGAAGCAGATGAGGTTCCATCCTTAAATTTTTCTGAGGAGGAATTTCAAGCATATTTAAAAACTGGAGCATTTCCCAAAACATTTAAGAATTATCGAACCGTTTACCAAGGAGGTGACATTGTCCTTGAGGATGGGAAGATTGTTCACCGAGATACTGAAATTGTTCTAGAAAAAATAGAAATAAGAAATAGGTTCCAGTCGCTAATAGATAAACAAACCAAGCATCCATGGGATCCTAATTTTAAGTTTTTAGAGGAATTCATAAATGCGATTTTAATGGCCATTCAAGCTATTATTCCACTTTGTGCCTTTCTATTTCTTACCTTGCTAGTGGTTTTGAGAGAAAAGTTGCGACATGGTGATGAGATTGCCTTGGGTGTAATCTTTGCTGTGTTTGGCATGGCGCTTTTTGGTTTAGGACTTTCATTGGGTCTGACACCCTTGGGTTCTCAACTAGGTGGTAATATTCCGCGTGCTTTTGCTTCGATTAGTCCTTGGGGATTGTCTACCACGGTTGATCCATTGTTCTCAAATCCCTTCCTGGGCAAGACCATTGCGATCTTCTTTGCGTTTTTCTTGGGTTATGGAGCAACCTTGGCCGAACCGGCATTGAATGCATTAGGGGCTACTGTTGAGACAACAACAGTTGGTGTTTTTAAGAAGAGTTTATTGATGCAAACTGTAGCAGTTGGAGTTGGTATGGGGATAGCTGCTGGCGTTGCCCAGATGATGTTTATTCAGCTGGAACTTACCATGTTATTGATTCCCCCGTACTTACTATTGATATGCCTAACCCTTATTTCATCTGATGAGTTTGTTAATTTTGCTTGGGATAGTGCAGGCGTGACGACTGGCCCGATTACGGTACCTCTCGTGCTAGCAATGGGCTTAGGAATTGGAGCAAATATTCCTGGCGTCATTGATGGATTTGGGATTCTAGCATTAGCCTCTGTTGGTCCAATCATTACTGTATTAACAGTAGGCTTAATTGTTAGCCGCACGCGTGATCAAGAAATCGATAGTCTCGAAAATGAAAGTGTTTCATAATCGCCACGGTTACTGCTTAGTAACAGCTATCTTGCCTCGGCATAGTACCCACCGTGTACTAGAAGAGGTGCTAGAATCTGGAGCGGCCTATGCGTTTACTATTAATGCTAGAGGTAGTTTGATCAAAAACCGGTGGTACCAATCTTTTTTTCCAACTCTTTCACCTGAGCAAGAAATCCTGAACTTCATGCTGCCGCTTAGTGATGCGGATCATCTAATGGAACAAATTGTCATGGCGGGTAACCTTAGAAACTATGGAGCGGGGTCTATTTTTGCGGTGCAATTTAATGAACTCATCTGCGCTGAGGATTATCCTTTGTGGGAAGCAGGTAAGTATACCTACGAGTCGACCTCTTATGATATTCGTTTCAAGAAAAACTTAGTTGCTATTCATCATATAGCTCAAAAGGAAGATACAGATGCAATTACCAGAGCAGCCATTCATGCCGGTGCTCAGGGATTGACCATTTCCTTTATGAGAGGGATTGGTATTCGAGATCGCTTGGGACTTCTGCGTGTAACCAAGAACCATGAAAAGGAGCTCATCACAGTTGTGGTGGATGAGTATGATGTCGATGCTATTTTCCAAGCAATGGCGCAGGCCGGTCATGTTGATCAAGCGGGTAGAGGGTTTGTTTATCAAATGCCTATTTGTAAAGGGCTCACTAACCTTTCCAGTGTGTTTCATCCGGAAAAGCACTCCGCAAGTATCCAACAGATCGTCCGAGCTATTGATGAAATTCAAGGGAATACGCATTGGCGAGCTAATCAACTATTGATTCATGATCCCAAAGCTAGCGAATTTAAAGACGATAACAGACACACTATTAAAAAGGCGGTAGCTTTAGGCGCTGTATGTCATCGTAAAGATACAGAAATGTTATTGGATAAGGCTTTAGAGTTTGGAGTTCCTGGTGCAAGTGTAGGCAATTGGCGACTAGCAGAAGCTAAAGCCAAATGCACAGAGGGGGGATTGCGTATGAATCGAGAATTTAGTTGTATTATGATGATACTGGATGCAGAGGTTATCGATCCGCTTCGAGATGTTTTGCAGGAAGTCATCTCTGATAGTGGGATGAAAGAAACTTGTTTCTTTACCATTCCTGCACCTATTGCTAAGACCTTTGTTTCGCCTTCTAGTGAGCGGGCGAAGAAATGAGGTTTATAACCGTTTGACGTCCGCGGCGTTTTTTGATGGTGTGGCAACCATACATCGGTGTGCAGAGTGTCGAAGCTATTTCCTCTAGCCTATTAATTTTACTTCTCGCTATGATTATCAGTTGATTATACTGTGAGATGTCTGATCAGTTCAATTGGCGAGTTACTTCAAGGTTCGTGCAATACTCCTTAGTCCCTCGCCTAAAGCAAAAAGACACCAATGACCGAATCAATCTTGAGTAGGCATAAGGATGAGAATATTGACAGGATAAAAAAATAAGTGATATGACAAGAAAATTTAGAAGCTACGGCAAAACGTATATCTTTGGCATCTCCGCTGTGCAATTAATCTTGATTAGTCTGATTGTAGGAGTCGTGTATGTACCTGATTCATTGGCTAGTCCAGGTGCTGATAAGCGGATGAATGTTCTCATGCTAATAATAGATGATCTGAATACCTGGCTTCTAAATAAGCCTGAACGCTATAGTGGTAAAGTTATTGCACCTAACATTAAACGCTTGGCAGATAGTGGTGTTAACTTTACAAAAGCTTATACTGCGAGTCCCAAGTGTTCACCCTCGCGGACAGCTTTTCTTATGGGAGTTGAACCATGGAAATCGGGCCATACTGACAATTCTCACGATATCAAGAATAGTGAACTGCTAGGTAAAGCGACATCATTTTTAAAGCTGTTTCAAGAGAATGGCTACCACATGACGATATCAGGGAAGGTAAGTCATGGATATTATGGCACTGGTGTGAAGCCAGATAAATACCAGAAACACACCCGAGATCCCCATCCTCCTGGTGCTCCCTTAAACGGTTTTGCTAAAAATGCTACTGGAAAAGTAACAGAACGCGACTGGGGTCCAACTCATCTTAAAGAAACGGAAATGAGTGACACGAAAATAGCGGATTGCGCCATAGAGACTTTGAAAATGGAACATACAAAACCGTTTTTTATAGCCTGTGGCTTGTTTCATCCGCACATGCCTTGGTATGTGCCTCAAAAATATTTCGATATGTATCCCTTGGATGAAATAACAGTTCCACCCTTTAAAGAGGATGACTTGGATGATATTCCTGCTTGCGGTCAAAAACTCATAATAAGTAGGACTTACAAAAGTGCTTTGAAGCATAATGAATATAAAAAAGGTGTTCAGGGTTATCTAGCGACTACTACCTATGCAGATGCTCAAATGGGAAGAGTTCTAGATACGTTAGCAAAAAGTCCCTACATGGATAATACAATGGTAGTGTTATTTTCAGATCACGGCTTTCATGTTGGGGAGAAAAGGCACTGGCAGAAAGGCTCGTTATGGGAGGACGGAACAAATGTTTTATTGATGTTTCGCGTTCCAGGTATGACAAAAGCTAAACAAATATGTAGTAGTCCCGTTTCCTTGTTGGATTTATATCCAACGATAACGGGCATAGCTGGATTGGCCAAGCCAGATTATGTGGCTGGAAGATCACTTATTCCTTTGCTTAAGGATGTGAACACACCACATAATTATCCCGTTTATACGGCGTACCAAAATCATATTACTGTGAGAACAGCTAAACATCGATTAATTCGGTATCAAGATGGAGGTATCGAATTTTATGATTGCGAGAAAGATCCAAATGAATGGACTAATCAGGCTAATAACCCAGAGTTCGATACTATAAAAAATAAATTAGCAGCCTCTCTTCCTCAATTTGAAATGCTTCCTTATGTGGGTAATACAAATAGTGGTAAGAAAGAGAAGAAATAGAGTTGAGACTTAAGCAATCTGTGCAAGATTTTGTTCCCAAGAAAACATATTTGTTGATTATTTGTTTCTATCTCGCTCCATCTATTCGTAGGTCTTATCTGCCACTCATTTTTTACTTTCCTGCCCTGCTCATGCAGCCAAAAAATGTGCAAAATGTATCCTACGTTGTTAATCATTACCTGAGCCAATAACATTCAAAAACTCAATGTCTCTAAAACAGGACCCGGAAGCATTACATATCGTCATTAGTCATAGCCTTTAGAGGTAATGCTATTTCGAAGATAATTAGGACCGTTTGCGCCTGATAAAGTAGAGGCCTGTTGCACCTACGATTAGAAGAGCTAGGCTAGAAGGCTCAGGAATAGCCGTAACACTAAGCGTCGGAACAGCGAAACCGCTGGTGTTAGTCACAGATGCGAAACTTGATACAGTCCCATTGAAACCTGCTAACATTAAGGTAATTTCATTATTCGTATCATTTGTTAAAAGTGTCTGAAAAGAGGCTAGGTCTATGTCGAAACTTAAGACCGTCTCATCTGCCAGACCTGCAAGGGACAGTGATGCCAGTGATCCGGTGGTATTAGCATTGGGAATGAGTTCTGCAAATCCTGCATCCGGGCGATTATTAGGCGTGAGCGCGTTAGCGCCTGTGCTACTCCATGAAGTCTCACTATTTCCAAAATTAGCATCTGCACCGTCATTCAAAGCGTATAAAAAAAGTGTCTCTGGGTCGTCGACGCTACCATTGAAGTTGCTGAAATAGAGATCTAAGGTCACTGAGGCAATGTCAGGTGGGTTCAAACTGCTCACATCGAAACGTAAATAAGAAATACGTCCATTTTGGCCTGTACCATCATCTCTTATCTCCAGAGTCTCACTGGCATTTCGTGCTGATGCAAATCTATTTCTAAAAAAAGCGTTGTCTGAAGCTTCTATCGCGATTTGCGCTTCAGCAGAAGTGCTTGTAAGTAGGATGACTAGAGCAACTACCGAAAGATTCATCCATATATGCTTGCGTAGTAATTTGTAGAACATCACATGTGGTTTAGGTACTAAATGGTAAATCATGGGTTAAATTACACCATAAATTTTACATCCAGTCAAAGTAAATAGTTAAAAATTGCGAACATAATTTCTTTTTAGGACATTTTACCTTCATAATTTAAATTAATGTTGAGGCAGCCTGATTAAGTATGGGTCGTTTACATTTAAATCTTTTCTCTCATGATTTAGCTTGGCTTCGTTTATCTTAAGACTGTTCAGAGCCGGTTGAGGCCTATCTTTATATATTAACATAACTGTAATATTTCCAGTCATTTTAAGTAAATATATTGAACAAACATAGAAAAATTCCAGTTAAACGGGTCTCCAAATTTATCGAGGTATAAAGAAATTTAGATAAAAAGATAAAATTGTCAAAAATCCTACTCTAGAGAATATTAAATTGTAATCACATTTAAAATAAGTGCTAATTTTGAGACTTTTGGTAATTCAGTAAGCAACGACAATGACCATATTTATTACGAGAAAGTCCAAAGAGGTATGAAAATCACTTATTTGATTTTTCTGTTTCAAATGCGTCAGAAGAAGCAAATATGGTGATTTGGACAAATTGCCTTGAATAGAAATTTTATAGGTACTAGAATTCTCTGATTAAATATTAATTGGTCAACTACTAGAGAAGAAAGGATTTGTATATGGATAAAAGGGTAAGAGAACAAAGAGAAAGCATTAAGCAAAAGGTGCTAGATACTTTGGAGGTAACTGATAAACGCAGCATACGTCTTATTCAAAGTGATCAAGCCCTGAACTGGGGCTTGCGCAAGCTTAAGCGCTCAGATCTGGTTACTTTATCGTAGTTTTTTACAGAGCAATATTTATCACCAGCAGGCTGTATTCAAACTTTACAGCCTGCTTCTTTGTTTGATCTTGAAAGTTGGGTGTAATGCTTTAGTTCTATTTTCTAGTATGTCATCTAAACAATTACATTCTGATTACTGGAAGAGAAATCTCCAGATTGTATCTATTCTGTTGGGCGTTTGGTTTTTAGTTTCCTTTGGAGCTTCTGTATTGTTCGTAGACCAGTTGGATCAGGTGCGAGTAGCTGGTTTTAAATTTGGGTTTTGGATGGCACAACAGGGTGCTATCTATGTTTTTGTATCCCTTATTTTTATCTATGTGTATTGTATGGCCAAGTTGGATAAAGCACACAAAGTTCATGACACAGAGGATCAAGAATACGATATTTAATCGTATAGAAATACTCCCTACGATTAAAAAACTTTCTTAGGAAAAAGGACATATGGATGCAATTATGGTTTGGACAACCGTCATAGTGACGTTGTCGTTCATGTTGTATATAGGCATTGCAATTTGGTCACGTGCTGGGTCTACAGGCGATTTTTATGTGGCTGGTGGAGGAATCACTCCGGTTCAGAATGGAATGGCAACAGCTGCTGATTGGATGTCAGCGGCGTCCTTTATATCCATGGCTGGGATCATTTCCTTTATGGGCAGAGATGGGACCGTTTATTTGCTGGGTTGGACGGGTGGCTATGTGCTTTTGGCATTATTGTTAGCACCTTATTTGAGGAAGTTTGGTAAGTTTACCGTGCCAGATTTTGTGGGGGACAGATATTATTCTAAATCTGCTAGGTTGGTTGCAGTCCTATGTGCTATTTTTATTTCATTTACTTATGTAGCCGGACAAATGCAGGGGGTGGGGATTGTTTTTGCGCGCTTTTTGAATATCAATTTTGAAACCGGGCTGATTGTGGGGATGTTAATTGTATTTATCTATGCAGTTCTTGGAGGGATGAAAGGTATTACTTATACACAAGTAGCGCAGTATTGTGTTCTTATCTTTGCCTATTTGGTTCCGGCGATTTTTATTTCTATCTTAATGACGGGGCATGTTATTCCGCAACTTGGTTTTGGTTCCGAAATAAAAGCTGACCCTGGAGTTTATCTTCTAGATAAGCTAGATATCCTAAACAAGGAATTAGGCTTTGAAGCTTATACGGGTGGAGTTAAATCTACTATAGATACCTTTTTTATTACGATGGCTTTGATGGTAGGCACTGCAGGATTACCACACATTATCATACGTTTCTACACGGTGCCGAGTGTCAGTAAGGCCCGTATATCCGCAGGGTGGGCTTTGCTCTTTATAGCTGTTTTATATACAACAGCTCCAGCTGTAGCAGCTTTTGCTAGGACAAACCTATTAACTAGTATCAATCAACTTGAGTATAGCCAAGTGCCCAGCTGGTTCAAATCTTGGGAGAATACCGAGCTTATTAAATTCGAAGATAAAAATGGAGATGGACGTATACAGTATTACAACGATAAGAGTAAAGATATGGAATTCCTGGCTAATGCAGAAGCAAAAGGTTGGCAGGGAAACGAATTAACGATTCATAAGGATATCATGGTGTTAGCTAATCCTGAAATCGCCCAATTGCCTCCTTGGGTAGTTGGCCTTGTGGCAGCGGGTGGCTTGGCTGCCGCATTGTCTACGGCTGCTGGCTTATTGTTGGTCATTGCTACTTCCATAGCTCGTGACTTAGTTAAAAAAACGTTGGTGCCGAATATTTCTGAGAAAGGAGAACTACTCACCGCCAGGTTTGGTGCTGGGTTTGCTGTATGTGTAGCAGGATATTGTGGGTTGAATCCTCCAGGTTTTGTGGCCGAAGTAGTTGCTTTTGCCTTTGGGTTAGCGGCAGCTTCGTTCTTTCCAGTCATTGTTCTGGGGATTTTTTATAAAAGAATGAATCGAGAGGGTGCTATTTTCGGAATGGTCTTAGGTATTTTTTTCACGGCAGGCTACATCATCTATTTTAAATTTATTAACCCTGAGGCTAATACGGCGGAGAACTGGTGGTTTGGTGTTTCTCCAGAGGGGATTGGAACTTTGGGGATGTTGTTGAATTTTGTTGTATCAATTGTGGTCTGTCACTTAACACCTGCACCTCCTGAGCAAGTGCAGAATTTAGTTGAATCGATACGCATTCCAACGACACGTGTATCATAAAAAACAGAGGCCTGGTCTAAGACCAAGCCTCTGCTGACCCCTTATACAAAACCCTTGAAATATTGAAGGTGCTATTGGCAGGACTCGCAACTCTCGCCATTGCGCATGGCTTCAAGTGAGCATGCTTGCATCTCACCTGCAGCAACCTTCTTTTCAGCTTCTTCTAACTCCTTTTTCTTGCGATCGCGTGTTGCGTTATCATAGCCACTTTGGTTGAAGGTGCGGAGGTAATAGGTAGTTTTGAGTCCACGCTCCCATGCTTCACGGTACATGAAGGAGGCTTTACGAGCATCATTATCACCTAAAAAGAGATTGACTGACTGTGATTGGTCAATCCATTTTTGGCGAACAGCTGCTGCTTGTAACACCCAGGTAGGTTCAATTTCGAAAGCAGTAGGAAAGAGTTTTTTAACTTCCTCTGGGACTCGTTCGATAGAAGAGACAGAGCCATCAAAGTACTTAAGATCTTCACGCATCTCTTGGTCCCATAAACCTCGCTTGCGAAGTTCCTTTACAAGATAACCATTGGTATAGACAAAGTCTCCAGATAGGTTGGACTTTGTGAAAAGATGTTTGAAGACAGGTTCAATACAAGGTGTTGTGCCAAGGATGTTGGCAATGGTTGCTGTAGGAGCAATGGCTAAGCAGTTGGAATTGCGCATGCCCTGATTAGCAATCTTGTCGCGTAGAGCATCCCAGTCTAAACGCTGCTTACGATCCACCATGATATCGACACCGCGTTCTTTTTCTAAGATATCTAATGAATCAAGAGGTAATATGCCACGATCCCATTTGGAGCCTTTGAATGAAGAGTAACAGCCCCGTTCTTCCGCTAAATCTGAAGAAGCCCAATAGGCATGATAGGCAATTTTCTCCATTATTTCATCATTGAATAAGACAGCTTCGGGAGAATCAAATGGTATACCTTTTATGTAGAAAGCTTCTTGAAGTCCCATCACTCCCATGCCAACAGGCCTGTGACGTAGGTTCGCATTAGCTGCAGCTTCCGTGGGGTAGTAGTTGATGTCGATGACATTATCTAGCATCCGCATCAGAACGGTAACAGTTTCTTTCAGTTTTTTATCATCGATGGAACCATCTTGCTTTAGATGATCTGCTATATTGACAGATGCCAAATTACAAACAGCAACTTCATCCCTAGAAGTGTTCAGAGTAATTTCAGTGCAGAGGTTTGAACTATGGATAACGCCTGCATGGTCTTGAGGTGAACGCAGGTTACAAGGGTCTTTGAAAGTCATCCAGGGATGGCCAGTTTCGAAGAGTGCCTCGATCATTTTCTTCCAAAGAGCTAAGACGCGAACTTTCTTTGAGAAAATTTCTCCTCTATCACCCATGGCTTCATATTCTTCATAGCGCTTTTCGAAGGCAATGCCAGAAAGCTCATGAAGGTCAGTCGTTTCGGAAGCACGGAAAAGCGTCCACTCAGTATCCTTAGGGAGTTTGCCGTCGGCAATATCCTTGAGTCTCTTCATGAATAAGTCTGGAATCCAGTTTGCAGTATTCATGTTGTGAGTACGACGACGGTCGTCTCCAGTTTCTTTTCTTAGGTCAAGGAAATCATCTATGTCATTATGCCAAGTTTCTAAGTAAGAACAAAGTGCACCTGGACGTTTGCCTCCTTGGTTAACAGCTAGAGCAATATCGTTAGATACTTTGAGGAAAGGAATGACTCCGGAGGACTCACCATTTGTTCCCGCAATGTGAGAACCTGTGCCTCGAACTGCAGACCAGGAGCATCCTAAGCCACCGGCCCATTTTGAAAGTAGAGAGAAGCGAACCCAGGTCTCGGTGATTTCTTCAATGGAATCTCCTGAGTATAGTAGATAGCAAGAGCTTAATTGGGGGCGAAGAGATCCAGAGTTAAATAAGGTTGGTGTTGAGGAACAGGCACGCCGAGATTTATAGACGTTGTAGAACTCCTTAGCTTGGTTCTCTCTGCTCTCTTCTAGAAGTGCTAAGCCCATTGCTACTCTCATCCAGAAAATTTGAGGTGCTTCAAGTCGCACTTTTTGGCTAGAGGAGTTGTTAGGTTTATGGTGAATCAGATAACGATCATATAGCGTCTGGATACCCAAAAAGTCAAATTGGAGGTCAGAGTATGGATCAAGTGCTTCTGCTAGCGGGTCGAGATTAAACTCGGAAAGCCTAGGATCTAGTCGTTTGAGCTCAATACCTTTTGGTATGTAGGCTTTAAAGGCTTCTTGATGAGCTGGCTTTAGTTTGTCAATGCCATCTTTAATAGTCCATGGTAGAGTCTCTTCATAGATAAAGGTTAGTAAGATACGGGCTGCAAAGTAGCGGTAGTCTGCATCTAATTCGAGTAGACCTTTAGCATTTAAGATTACGGTGTTGCGTCTTTCTTCTGCGTTAAGGTCTGGCGTAACACTGCGGAGTAATCTGGCAATAAGAGAATTTTCTGTGGCATCTCCCAAGTCTAAATTGATAACGGCAAAAGAAACTCTAAGGCGGATGTCTTTAAGTATGTCCGCTGATGTTAGCTCAAGTTGATCTGCATCTAACTCAGGTTCAGTGAAGCGTTGTTCTCTTAATGCTGCGCGGCGTGCTCTGTATTTCGCGTAGCAAATAGCAACTTTACCCTCACCCATATCGAGTAGAGTCTCTTCTACAATATCTTGAAGCTGCTCGATATGAATAAATAAGGGGCACTCATCGAGCATGCGGCTCTCGATGGCGATGCGAGTTTTTTCGCCTACAGAGGGGTCAACACCCATTTCTTTACAAGCAGCTTGAACGGCGTTGGCAATCTTATGTCCCAACCACGGTACCACTCTAGGTTTCTCGTTCGTTGAGTGAGGATCATCACGACGGATGACTTTAGGTAGACCTGTAGGATGGGCCTGTGTTTGTGTCTCAGTAGCTTGTTCGAGGACTTCTGTAGGCATATGGTTGGTTTTGCTTTCTTAGTTTGGCTCTTAGCAGTCTTTTGTGATAGTTGGTTGACTTCAAGGGTTAAATGAGATCATCTTCTTTGGCATTTTTCACAGAACCAGAAGTTTGATACTCAGTTACACGGGTCTCAAAAAAGTTCTTTTCTTTCTTGAGGAAAATAACTTCATCCAGCCATTGAAAAGGGTTCTCTTTAACATTAGAAAGTGTTGAGAGCCCTAGGCTTGCTAAACGCCGGTCAGCATTAAAGTCTACATAATCAAGAAACTCTTTTTGAGTCATGCCTACGCAGTTTTCAGGAAGACAATCCGTTACAAACTCCTTCTCTAGATGTACACCTTCACGCATGAAGTCAATAAGTTCCTGCTGGAATTCTTCGGTCCACATGTCCTGGTTTTCTTGGATGAGTTGTTCTAAAATATAACGACCTAGCGCTATATGATTGGATTCATCTCTTAGTGTGTATTGAAACATTTGGCCTATGCCGGTCATCTTATTTTGACGATGCAGTGACAGAATCATGGCAAATAAGGCGTAAAATTGAGTGCCTTCCATTACCTGAGAGATTCCAAACAGGGCTTTAGCAAATTTTTGCTTTCCTTCAACTGAGGTTAAATCAACTCCCATCTTCAATTCAGGCATGTGACGAGTGATGAAGTCATTCTTTTTACGGATAGAGGGGATGTCATTAAATTTTGCCGTGACTTCGTCTTGGTCAATGTTTAAAGAACCGATAATATGAAGCAATGAATCCATGTGGATAGATTCTTCGGCGATCCAGCGCATGGAGGCATGTTTTAGCTCGGCTGCGGTTAGATTGTCTTCAATAACATGAAGAACAGAATCGCCAACAATGCCCTCAGCAGCGGAAAAATAACCAACCCCCATTTCGATGATCCAGCGTTCCTTATCGGAAAGTTCGTCGGAGTTCCAGAGGTTACAATCTTTTGTCATATCGATGACATCAGGTTCCCAGTGGTTAGCTTTCATTTGTTTATAGATGCGGTAAGCCTCCTGGTACTTGAGAGGCATGATGTTTAACTCTGCAGTTCTCAGTCCGTTGATAACTTTTTTAGCTTCTTTGCGTTCACGTGCCTTCTCTTTGTCTAACTTGAAACTTTTGCCGCGAAATTGATAATAAATATAACGGTTGTCTTCCTTCTCTAGGATCTCTTCTTGGTCTAAAACTGCTGTGTAACTCATATATCCTTTTTGTACTCCCTTCAATTTTCTATTTGACCCTAACCCGAATCATACAAATTGCTAATACAATTCACTTCATATGGTAGGCTTTCTTTGCTAAGAGATACTACATCTAGTGTTTGAGGCCTGGTGCTAAAAAAAACGGTAGTCTCGGGACTCTTGCCTACCCCATTGATTATCAGGAAGTTAGAAAAGTTTTTTAGGAGAATCCTTTTTTTTAACAGCACTATATATAGTATACCCTTTCAAAGAACTCCACAAGATATAGCGCACTTGGCAATTGTGTGTCAATCAGAACTCTTTTTTTTTGTAAAATTTTTATGTGATCTTTGGATTACTTCCTATTCCACTATGGAAACTATAAAAGTGATGAAAATACCTCATTAGATATTAGATAATCTAATTAATAAATTGATTTGAAATTAGCTTAAGATAGATTGGTGTGGTGAATGTGATGAGGATAATTTCGTTTCCTGTCTGTAACATAGTGCTGATTTTTTTCACAAGTGGGGGAGATAGCTGTCAGTCTGAAGAGAAAGCAAACCATTCATTAGAGCCTATTTTGGGTTTAGGAGTGCAACAGCGGTTTGATAGCAATGTTTACTGGTATCCAGAGACCAGACTGGCTAATCGACAATCTTGGGTTACAAGTCTTTTGCCAGTCGTAGGCTTGCGGCATGAGAAGGAGGTCAATCACTGGGAGCTCAAATATGCACCAGATATCACTTTTTATTCGGATATCCCGCGCGAGAATTATCAAAGACATAAGGGGTTCCTTCATTTTCACCAAGAGTTGGGCCAGTGGCAGTTGAATGGAGATTTTAAACTTTTTTACACAGATGGTTCGCGTAGCTCTCAGACTTGGAATGGCCAAGGAGGGCCTCCTGCGGTAGGGGGCTATGAGATTCGCAATCGGCGTCAAAATCTTTTCACTCAGCATTTGTTTCAAGCGAGGTATAACGTGGATGCGTTTTTTATGAGAGCGGTTTACGAAGGGAAAATATATGACTTTATGCATAGGCGAAGTAATGAGCCGGGTTATCAGAATTTTTATGATCGAAATGATCTGAATGGTGGCTTGGATCTAGGTTACCAATGGGACCAGGTAAACCTTGAGGCATATCTTGGTTATCGTTATGGATCGCAAGATCAGGAGAACCGTGAAAACTTTGGAGAGACGATCAACTACTCTAACCAATATCATCGTGTACTCATGGGTTTCGAAGGTCACCCTTACTCGTGGCTCAAACTCAAGTTAGAAATAGGCCCTGATTTGAGAGATTATGAAGAGGGTATTTTCCAAACCTCGGATGGTTTCGGCGTCCATACTTTTATGAAAGGTTCATTGGTCCTCATGCCAAGTAGGTTTGATAGGTTTTCCGTGCAATGGCGCCGGTTTATTATGCCAGGATCGGCTGGCAGGGGTATATTTGAAGATGTAAAGTATACTTTGGGCTGGGAACATGATTTTGGTGAGAATGTATGTGGTTTACCATTAGAAGCACTTAGCGCAGGGTTTTATTTTACAATCTACGAAAACGATTTCAATCCAGGTAAACGATGGGACAGGGTATACAGACCTAGTCTAGAGTTCAACTATAGCTTCGATGCGCATTGGAAGCTATTCCTAGGATACGAGTATCAATGGTCTGAGAGTGAAGTCAGCAATACCCCCGCCAGAGAATATCAAAGGCACATCGTCACTATGGGAATCAAGTATACTTACTAACGAATCGCTTGTCTTTAGCTTCAAGTTAGATCTTAAAATCACTAGATCGAAGAAGCATCTCCTTTTTTGAGGCGATGGCTTCATGGACTTTCGAAATAATCACAGTAGTCGGGAAAGCCACTTCAGCAGGGCAATGAAGTGGGGTCTTACCTCTGACAGCATTAAAAAAATTTTCAAGATGCTTTTGGTAAAGAGTATTGGGATGAGGCATTTCAAAAGGGCTGGATAAGTTTTGGTTTGTTGGCAAAGCATATTCTAAAGGTGGATTTAGTTCTCTAAGGGTGGCTTGCAAACCTGGCTGGTTTTGCCAGAAAGGTAGATGCTTAATTTCAATGTAGCCCTCTTTCTTTTTAGGCTGAGGCATGATGTTGGGAGTGAGTTCAGAGTAGCGTGGGTTTTCAGATATTTTGATGCTCCCCTTAGTTCCCATAAAGTGTTCGAAGTACCCTCCGCCATTATTAGTAGTTGAATGCGCTTGGTAAATAGCTTGGAGCTTTGAGTAAGGGGTTTCATACTGAAGAATGGCCGTGACGCTATCAGGCCATTCATGAGAAGGGTTATTGGATAGGCCGCTTGCTTGAATCGATTTCGGCTTAGCATTGAGGAACCAATTGAAGATATCTATTTGGTGCGCGCCTAAATCAGAAATGAGTCCACCACTGTAACGCTTGAACCACCGCCAGTTAAGAAATTCATACATATTTTCGTAGCCGAATTGGTTAAGGGTTTTTTTGCTGATGGAAATTTTAGGTGAAGCCCCAATGTCGTGACTCATGGATCGGTTCCATTGTCCATTGATGGCGGTAATTTTTCCACAAATAGCAAGCTCATCAATTAACTTGCTTTTGGTGTAGATATATCTTGGGTTACTACGTCTTTGAAGACCAATCTGGAGAAGCCTTCCTGTTTCACGCTGAGTCTTGATCATACTTCGGGCTTGCTCGATTGTATTTGCCATTGTCTTTTCACAATAGACGTGACAACCCGCCTGCATGGCAGCATTGCTTTGTTCGGCATGAGCAAAATCTGGAGTGGCGACAATGACGCAATCGAGATCCTTCTCATTTGCCAGCATCTCTTGATAATCTACGTAAATATTGGAATCAAAGCCATACCACTTGAGCTGCTGTCTAGCAGACTTTCTTTTATAGGGCCAAATGTCACAGATAGCTTTAAATCGAACGCCAGCAGGCATTTTTCGAATCGCTTCAAAGAGCATTCTACCTTGAGCCCCAAAGCCTATAAGGGCGATGTTCAAGTCATCTAGCTTAGTGGATGAGGCCAAGCTGTTGAGTGGAGTGGAAGAAATGGCTAGTCCTGTTCCTGCTGCGGCTGATGAGTAGATAAAGCGGCGCCTTGTCAATGGGTGCTCTGGTTTCTTCTGTTGCCCTTTATCCATTTAAAATAATAACCTGAGAAACTATCCTGACAGACTCATAAGACTATGCAATGAAGTCTTGTGGGCTAAAATAAAGTTTCTTCTCAGCGGCCACCGCTTCATTAGCAGCTAGAACCGTAACGGTAGAGGCAAAAGCAACATCTGCCGGGCAATTGAGCGTGGCTTCACCCCGAACAGCATCAAAGAAATTTTCCAAATGGCACTGGTGGATGCTCTTATTTCCTAGGGTGATGGGTATGTTCCATTCCACAAGAGGTGCTGTTTCTCGAGAATCAACTTTTGCAGTGGAGGAGCTTGTTAGTTGTTGGAGGCTTTTAGGTTTTTCCCAAGATTTTGTTCCATCATTCCTAACAATAAGCCCTTGTTTTTGCCATTTGATCCAGGGGTTTTGGTTTGCACCCTCTTCTGTGCTAGCCAGGGCTTCTTGAAAAATTCTGGAATATTTGTGATTTTCGGAGACGCGAATAGCTCCTTCTGTTCCCATAAAATATTCGTAGTATCCTCCGCCAGCACTGGTGGTGGTTTGGACCTGGTAAAAGGCGCGAGTTGTCCCTTGGTTTGTGTCAAAACGGTAAACCACCATGACGTTGTCATACCATTCGTGACCTGGATAAAAATCTACGCCTCCCTCGGCTATTACTGACTTTGGATTATTACCAAGAAACCAATTGTAGATATCAATCTGGTGAGCTCCTAAGTCCGAGAGAGGGCCGCCACCATAACGTTTATACCAACGCCAATTCTCGAACTCATGCATATTCCTGTAGCCGTATCGATTGAGAGTTGTCTCATCTAAAGCAATTCCAGGGCTAGACTTGATATCAGCAGTAACAGCTCTATTCCATTGGCCATTCACGGCGGTAATCTGTCCACACAGGGATACCTGATCAATAAGTGTATCCTTAATGAATTGATATCTCGGGTTACTTCTTCTCTGATGCCCAATTTGTAAGAGTTTACCTGTCTCCCGCTGAGTTTGAACCATACTGCGTGCACCTTCCACAGTATTGGACATGAGTTTTTCACAGTAAACATGACAACCTGCCCTTAGTGCTGCATTAGTATGTTCGGCATGAACAAAGTCAGGGCTAGCGATAATCACACAGTCTAGATCTCTTTCGTGATCAAGCATCTTATGAAAATCTTGGTAAGTGTTAAATTCCCCAATTTGAACCTTCTTTCCTCGCATCTTACTCAACCATTTTTTTATTTTGTATGGCCAGATGTCGCAGACGGCTTTAATTCGGACGCTTGGTCCTATCTTGTAAATTGAATCAACAAGCACCTTCCCTTGGGAGCCGAAACCGACGATCGCAATATTTAACTCATCCTTTTTGATCGGCCTGGTTAAAGATTTAGCGGGAGTGGATGAAAGAACTATTCCAGTGCCTAGTGCAGAGGCGGTAGATACGAATGTGCGTCTGGTTATGGGCTTTTTAGGGTCTGATTGAGGGGTGTTATTCATAATAGATCTCCTGCGTAGTGTGGGTTAACAATACCTTATAAGACGCAGTTAGGTGATTTTAGATTTTGGCTAAACGGGATTGGATTACTTTGGCAGGGCTTCTAAAAATGCTCCACGCCTTCTGCATATCTGTGATGTAAGATTAATAGAAACCCAATCATTAAGGGGTTGACTAAAAAAAAGAGGTTGATAGCTTGTAAGCCCTTCAGGATTAACGAAGGGAAGATTTAACAAGGAATTTTGGTATGAAACCGACGTATCGCCCGTCTAAAAGAACACGTAAAAAACAATTTGGCTTTTTAGCGAGAACTCGCACAAAGAGTGGGCGAGCTATTCTAAAGCGTCGTCGTGCTAAAGGGCGTGTCCGTTTGACGCCTAAACGCACGGATTTGAAATTTAAGCGTCACGTTCAACAACACGCCTGATTCTTGAAGAGATCCTTAAGGCGTCGTCAGATCTTGAGAAAACGTCGAGATTTCGATCGAGTGCGTCGGAATGGTAAGAGAATTAATAGTCGTCTGGTCGCATGCAACTACCTGGAGCATCAAGACCAGACAGATATTTCTCGAATGGTGGCTTTTATCGTTCCTAAGTCATGCGGTGCGGCGGTGGTCCGCAATAGAATCCGCCGAAGATTAAAAGAGATCTACAGAAATCTACAGCAGTTTTTGCCTGAGGGGTTATGGTCGGTCTGGATTGCTCGGAAGGAGTCTGCAGAAGCCAGTTACTGGCAGCTCAAAGATGAGGTGGAAGGGGTTTATCGCAAAGCCAACTTTTTCTAATTTTAGGCAAGTATTGTTGAGTTCAGAGCCGCTGTAAAAGCTAAATAGGCTTAATTCATTCTTTATTGTTTTCAAAGTAGTTGGCTTAGCTACAATTCTACCTTTTGTTAATCCCGCTTTAAGGAAGCGGCAGGAGAATGGATTGATTAAGAAAGTAAGTGAATGGATAGAACAGCTTGGATAGTAGTGACGATATGCGTCGTGCTTTTGTTGGCTTGGCAGCCGCTGATGGATAGGCTTTATCCTACACCAGAGCCTCGACCCGTCAGAGAGGAAGTCGAGACTAAAGAAGTTAGTAAGGCGGAATCAGAGGGTGTCGTAGCTGATGACACAATCTCAGAGGGTGAAGTTCCTACTTTAACTGCTTCCAGTGAAATGCTGATCCAAGGTGATCTGAGCAGTGCGAGAGAGTTTGTCTTAGAGAATACTCAGCTCCGGGTCGTTCTGACGACTTTGGGCGGAGGCATAGACAAGATAGAGTTAAAAGAGCATTACGTAGAAGATGAGGAAGGGGACCCAATCATTCTTCACGGAATTAATAAGGTGCCGGTTTTAAATCTACAAGGCATTGACTGGACAGACGGATATACGGTCGTTCCCTACGAAGTAATTAAGGCTAACTCTTCTGAAGTTGTCTTCAAACGCAAGCTCCACAAAGGTGGATACATAGTTCGCACATTCACTTTAGATCCCGAAAATGAGTATTTGGTTAATGTAGACCAGAAAATTGTCAACGATAGTGGGGAACTTTTGGTGCTTGGCCCAGGACGGATGGATACTGGAGTCGCGGAGCCTATTTATGGTCGTGCTGACGAGAGGACACATCTGAGTGTGGGGTGGAAGGATTCCTCTGAAGAATTTAACATAGATAAAATAACTGCCTTTGATGGGTTCAAGCCATTAGGTATTACGATCTCTCATGGTAAAACGGTAATTACCAGCCCAGCGGATAGGCCGCTTCTTTGGTCTGTCACAAAAAGCCAGTTTTTTTCTTTGGTCGTGGATTTTTCTGAAGGAGGTCAGGTTACGAATCTAAGAGGAACTCAAGTAGAGCTTCCTCATCTGCGTTCTAAGAATGAAAAAATTCCCGATGGCATCCGTGCGACAGTGCAATTTGGTGGCCTAAAGGTAAAGCCTTCGGAGTCTCTTGAGCAACGTATGGTTCTCTTTGCTGGCCCGACTTATGATGAGGTGATGACGGACTTGAATAAAAAAGAAGTGATGGAGCATGGTTACTTCGGTTTTGTGAGCCGTCCTCTTTTGTTATTCATGAATGCCATCTACAAAGTTGTAGGTAACTATGGGTGGGCTATTGTGATTATGACGATCATTATCAAGCTGGTTCTCTGGTATCCGCAGACCAAAGCCAACTTGAGCATGAAAAAAATGCAAGTGGTTGCTCCAATCATGAAGGAGATGCAAGAAAAATTCAAAGACAAGCCCGACAAACTACAACAGGAGATGATGAAGTTGTACAAGGATTATGGCGTCAATCCTGTGGGTGGTTGTCTGCCTATACTTTTGCAAATGCCTATATTCATAGGCTTTTATTGGATGCTCTTGAGAGCGATTGAGTTGCGGCATGAGGGATGGATCTGGTGGGTTAGCGACCTATCGAAGCCTGATACAATCGCCTATTTGCCTCTCCCTATTTTAGGAGACTTTCCCATTAATCCATTGCCTATTTTGATGGCAGCTAGCATGTTTTTGAGTTTTCAAATGACTCCCAAACCACAAGGAGTCGACAACCCGGCACAACATATTTTCAAATTCATGCCCATTATTTTTCTGATTTTCTGTTATAATTTTGCTTCGGCACTTTCTTTATATTGGACGGTCCAAAACTTGCTTGGAATAGTTCAGATGTATTTTAACTTAAAGATACCAATGCCTACTCCTGAGGAGCTAAAGGCGAAAGCGGAAGAGAAAAAGAAAGTGCGTGAGGCTTTGCAAGCTAAAGCGGGTCCTGGTATGGGGGCGCCTGCAAAAAAAGCTCGTGGACCTAGGACGCAGAAACGCAAAAAGCGTTAAATCCGTTTATACAGTAGATTGCTGCATGATTCGGGTTAAATTAAGAAAAAATGAAGTCCTTTGAATATAGCCCTAAAGAGGCATTAGAGATGATGCTCGGACACCTTGGTTTCGTATTTGAGGTGCGGGAGGAAGATCGTCTCCAAGGACCTACTTTGCATATTCTTACACGCGACCCGGGCCGTCTGATTGGACGCAATGGTAAGACATTGGATGACTTACAGTTTTTGTTGAACCGATTACTCACAACTAGTGAAGATGAAGCTCCGAAAGTCACCATTGATGTCGAGAATTATAAAGCACATCAGTATGAGCCGTTGTTTGTTAAATTACGTGCTGCAGCTAATCAGGTCAAAGAAACAGGTGATCCTTATGAATTAGACCCGATGAATTCCTTTGATCGCCGCATTGTTCATAACTTTTTCATAGATGATCCTGAAATCAAGACTCAGAGTGTGGACGAAAAATCTCGCCTCAAGAAGGTGGTTATTAAGAAAGCCAGTTAGCCATCTTCCCACTCTATTTGGATTGGTGCTTCGCATGCTTGATAGCTTCGCCTTTGTTAGCATGTAGGACCTTCGCTCAGACGATGCGATTCATATTTCTAATGCTCTTCATTTTTTATCTTTCGAAACACTCTATACCTAATGATTGGGCTAAGGATTCAGAATCGAAACAGCAAAGGAGAGTATCTATTCCAGGAAGACTCGAAGCTTTAATCCTTTCAAAGTTTTTGTTGAGGAAAGTAGCAACTTTTAGTGGAAGTGCGACTTTACCTAATATCCGAGGTGTCCTCATGATCCGCTGAGGTTACGGCTAGCTGATCTTGATTTATAGGCTTTTTTAACCCGAATGATTTGAAAAATTCTCATCAACCGAGTCTAACTGCTTGAGATTCTTGCAAGCAAATGGTGAACCGACCCAATGATATGATTCACAACATGATGTGAATAATCGGCTTGTCAGATTATCAAATTCGGGACAGGTTTAATGAATGGCTGAGATAGCAAATTTTGTCCATCGCAACGCGATGAAGATCACCCCGAAGATATTAGATAACATCATGAGAGAGTTGCCTTTGCTCAAGGCAGAATTTACGCAGATCAATGCTCCAAAATTTCCACATTTGGTGGATCAATTAGAGTTTTTGGCTGATGCCGTAGAGGATTTTGCAGAGGGTCAGGTGAAGGATTTGCCTTATTTTGCCATTGCTGAGGCTGCTTTTGCTATGATCTATGCGCACCGTATGATGGATTTGATACCAGATACAACAGCTGAGTATGGTTATGCAGATGATTCTGCTGTGGTTCGTTCCGTCTTGATACGGTATCAATCTGAGTTTCAAGTCTATGCAGTGACAACAGACCATGATTGGTCTAAGATCACTGACGAGCCATAAGATTTTTTAGCGAATCTTTGAAAGTTAGATAGATTTTCCTATGGAACCTCCTAGATGGTTGGATGCTTTAGAAAGACGTTTTGGCGGCTGGGCTGTCCCCCATCTCACCAAGGTTCTAATTCTATTCAATATTCTAACTTTTTTTTTGATCGGGAGTGATTCAACGCAGAGTTTTGTAGGGGACCTGCTCTTGCTTCCAGAGTTTTTCTTAGCGGGGCAATTTTGGCGAGCAATCACATTTCTATTCGTAGTGAGCCCAAATGCGAGCTTGGGAGTAGGTACTTTTTTCTTCTTTGTTATGATGATGTTTTTTTGGTTCATAGGGGGCGCCTTGGAAGAAACATGGGGCGCCTTTAAATTGAATGTCTATATAATTCTCTCTGTCTTAGGGGTTATCATCGCTATATTTGCGTTAGGTCCAGCAATTCCATTTCTTATTGATTCTCAGTGGATATTCAATTCCCTATTGATCGCCTTCGGAACTTTATATCCTAGGTATGAGCTTCGACTGTTATTTATACCGTTTCCAATTTACGCGAAATGGATCTCAATCTTAACAGCTGGATTTTTATTTATGGAGTGTGTCCAGATTCCTGCCAAGACACCATTTATTTTGGGAGCAATGCTTGGTTACTTTGTGGTGATTGGTCCTGCTTTTTGGAAGGACTATAAGCTGCGTAAAGGGTCTCAAGAACGAATGAAACGCTTTCGAGGCGAGGATGATTGACAAAACCGCCTTAGGGTATTTGCGATATTTATCACAAGGGTTCTTTTATTTTTTTTTGCTAAACCTGAGCGATCCTTGTGAGGCTAGACAAACAGATTCTTTTACGATCCCAGAGACGAGTAAGCAGCTCATTGTAGTGATTCCAGATCATTGGAAGTCCACTTACGGGTTCCTTCAACGTTGGGAGAGAAAGGATGATGGAGTGTGGAAACAAATTACTCTGGATAATCAAGATAAGAGGTTCATGGTGAGGCTGGCCAATAGAGGGTTGGCTTGGGGTATCGGCCTAAATCCTTTGCCATCTGAGGAAGGGAGAAAAAAGGAAGGGGATGTTAAGGCGCCTGCTGGGGTGTTTGAAATTGGTGATGCCTATGGCTATGCCAAGGAAATTCAGAAAAATGATAGTCTCAAATATCATCAAGTAACGGAAAGCGATCTATGGGTAGAGGATTCCGAATCACCTTATTATAACCAGCACTTAACTTTAGAGGGGCGTGGCCCTGAAACCGAATGGGAACGAAAGCAGCAGATGCGTATGAATGATTCGGTGCACAGTTTAAAACTTTTTATCAAACATAACCCAGCTCCTTATGCTATCCCGGGAGCGGGCAGTGCTATCTTTTTTCATATATGGAGGGATGAAGGTGGAAAGAATACGTACGGGTGCACTACTATGTCAGAAAAGAACTTGAAAAAATTGATTGCATGGGTTGATCCGACTAAAAATCCTCTTTATGTCTTGTTGCCTAGAGAGGCTTATAGAAAGTATCAGAATAAGTGGAAGCTTCCTTAAAGGCTATTTCAAAAATCATGGAACTGAAAATATCTCAAGAACTGATTAGGCAAGGCATTGAAGAAGGCCATCACATTGGTGCACAGCTCAGTGTGGCCGTCGGTAAGAGTAGCGAAAGGATCGAGGCAAATTTCAGCTTCGGTGAGGCCAATAAGGGAGTCCCGATGGTTCATGATAGCCTTTGTTTATGGATGTCTAGCAGTAAGCCTATAGGAGCCGTCGCTATGGCACAACTTTGGGAAAGGGATTTGTTTTCTTTGGATGATGAAGTAGCAAAATATTGGCCAGAATTCGGACAGAATGGAAAAGAATCCATTACCATACGGCAGTTGCTCACGCATACCGGGGGGTTTCGTCTAGCAGATCAAGCGATCCATTGCCCAAATATGAAGGAAGCGTTGGAGCAAGTGGCTGCTGCACCTAAAGAGCCTCGCTGGCAATCAGGCAGAAAAGCAGGTTATCATACCTCGGGCAGTTGGATGGCTCTTGGAGAGATTGTTCATCGTCTAGATGGACGCCCCTACCAACAATACGTTCGAGAGGAAATCTTTAAACCTTTGGGAATGAAAAATTGCTGGATCGGGGTGCCAGAAGAACAGATTAATAGATACGGTGATCAGATGGCTGTGATGCATGTAACTGCCAATGGCAAGTGTGAACCACATGATAAGCTAGAAAGGAGCTGGGAAATTTCGTTGCCCAAGCCCGGCAGTCATGGAAGGGGACCTGCCCGTGAATTAAGATTGTTTTATGATATGTTGATACAGGGAGGTAGATTAGGAGATGCAAGAATATTAGAGCCAACAACAGTTGAGGCTATTACAGCAGCTCATCGTATAGGTATGATAGATCATACTTTTCGTTATAAGATTGATATGGGTTTAGGTTTTATAAGGCAATCCATTCATTATGGCGAGCTCGATGTGGCCTACGGGTTTGGTGCTTATGCTTCGGGGAGAACTTTTGGACATGGAGGTGCTGAATCTTCTTTGGGCTTTGCGGATCCGGATTTTGATCTGACAGGTGTATTTCTGTTTAATGGTATGGCTGGTGATGCAGTTCATCAAAAAAGGGCAAGAACACTCATAGAAGCTATTTATAAGGATTTAGAGCTGGTTCAAGAAGATGGCTTAGCAGCCTACTCCATTTAGTATGTTGCGATACGATCTTGTTCTAATCAAGAGATGGAAATGAGCACAACTTGGCTAGAGGTGAAAGTTCCAGGCCGAGTTGAGTTATTAGGTAATCATACCGATTACAATCAGGGATTAGTTATCTCTATGGCAGTTGATCGGTATACGATAATGCGCAGTCGTTTGAGAGAAGATCATATCCTACGCCTGCGCTCGCTAAACTTAGAAGAAACTTGGCAGGGTAGCCTTAATAACCTCGTCCCACAGAAGGAACAGCACTGGGTCAATTATGTGGTGGGAGTGCTAGCGGCGTTGAAGGAAAGGGAGGTCGAGATTTTGGGTATGGATATGGAAATCGAAAGTTCCATTCCCCTAGGATTTGGCTTGAGTAGCAGTGCGGCACTAGAGGTGGCATCACTCTTAACCTGTAAGCAATATCATAGCCTTGACCAAGAACCACTTGAGATGGCTAAAATGTGTCAATGGGCGGAAAATCAATTTGCGGGAGTATCTTGTGGGTTGATGGATCAAATTTCTGTTCTTATAAGCCAGAGAGGAAGTGTTAACAAAATTGACTTGCAATCTTTAGGCTATGAAAATCTTCCATTTAGCAAGGCTTTCTGTTTTCTTGTTGTTGATTCTGAAACGAGACATCAATTGGTGGACGGAGAGTACTCTAATAGAAGAGAAGTATGTGAAAGTGCTGCTAAGAAACTGGACGTTGCCTATTTAAGAGAAGTTCAGGTTGATCATCTAGATGATCGAAAATTTGACTTGAGTCTAGAAGAGCATAAGAGAGCTCTCCATGTTGTAACTGAAAATGAACGTGTGCAAAAAGCATGTCAGGCGCTACAAGAAGGTGCTATGGAGCGACTCGGTCAGCTAATGTTCGAGTCTCATGAAAGCTCAAAGAATAATTTTGAAAACAGTTGTCGTGAACTCGATGAACTTGTTGATTTTGCAAGCAGACATAAAGCGTGCCTGGGTGCTCGATTAACCGGTGGAGGTTTTGGTGGTGCGGTGGTTCATTTGCTCGAGAGAAGTAAAAAAGATTTTTACCAAAATGACCTCACTAGCTTCTTCTCTAAAAAATTCGGTAGGCCACCAAAAATCATCGAAGTGAATCCAGTTGCTGGCGCTTTAAATATCTAGATGCTCCAAAAAGGAATGACAAAGGTTTTATTTTGCATCGTCATAAATAAGACCTTAGTCTCTAATTTTCATAGTTGGAGACATGACATAGTGTGAGTGATAGAGGGTTTTGAGTGCAGACTGATATTGAGAAAGCGTGTGGCAGTTTAGAGAAAGTTCGATCTGAAATAGGGAAAATTGTTGTCGGCCAACAAGAATTGATCGAGCGTCTCTTGCTCAGTCTACTATGCAATGGGCATGTGCTGATAGAAGGAGTGCCAGGGGTTGCCAAGACGCTTACCGTGAATACCATGGCGCATACTTTAACGGCTTCATTCAGCCGTATTCAATTTACTCCTGATCTGTTGCCTAGTGACCTAACGGGAACGCTACTTTATGATCCCTCCAACCATACGTTTAGTCCTGAGAAAGGCCCTGTTTTTGCAAATATAGTCTTAGCTGATGAGATTAACCGAGCCCCTGCGAAGGTTCAGAGTGCATTACTGGAAGCTATGCAGGAGAAACAGGTTACCCTTGGCAAAGAGAGCTTTGCTCTGCCACACCCATTTCTTGTTCTGGCTACACAAAACCCAATCGAGCAAGAAGGTACTTATTCTCTTCCTGAAGCACAAGTGGACCGCTTCTTATTTAAGCTTAAGGTTGGATACCCCACAATGGAAGATGAGCATGAGATTATGAGGCGTATGGCCAAGTCTGCCCCAAATCTTAGCTCAGAATCGGTCATAACATTAGAAGAAATACTTGAGATTCGAGCTTTAATCGACCAGCTCTATATTGATGAAAAAGTGGAAAGATATATCCTACGCCTAGTCGATGCAACTCGCGAACCTCAGAAATATGGATTAGAAGATATTAATTCGTATATTCGATTTGGTGCGTCACCCAGAGCGACTATCTATTTTTCATTAGCAGCTAGAGGAACAGCATTACTTGAAAAGCGTGATTATGTTGTACCTCAAGATGTGAAGGATGTCGCTCATGATATCTTGAGACACCGCTTAGCAATCTCGTACCGAGCAGAGGCTGAAGGACTAAATTCAGATGATCTAATTGATGAGATACTGGCAAAAGTTCCAGTTCAAAATTGATGTTGCCCAGCATAGATAGCCAATTATGTGATTTAGATACTAGGTGTCGCTATGCAGTTGAACATTTCCTAGCTGGAGAATATCGAAGTGTTTTTAAAGGGCGGGGAATTGAGTTTGAAGATGTTCGGGAGTATATCCCTGGAGATGATGTTCGCAGTATTGATTGGAAAGTTACAGCACGCACAGGCGTACCTCATATCAAGCGTTACATCGAAGAACGTGAACAGATTTTTTATTTATTAGTGGATGCTTCGTCTTCCATGAAGTGTGGTTATCGTCCTGGTGAAATCAGTAGGTGGTGGACATTGGTAGAGTTGAGTTTTTTATTAGCAATGGCTGCAGTGAAAAATAATGATCGAATCGGGTTGATACTATTTTCTAATGAAGTGAAGCGCATTATTCCTCCTAGTAAAGGGAGGCAGCATGTCATGTCACTGATGGACGTCTTAATTAAGGAGGGTGAAGCACAAGAAGGTGGTGAGCAAACAAATTTTAACGCAGCTTTAAGATCCTTTGCCCATTTGGCAAATAAGAGATCGTTAGCAGTTGTTTTGTCAGATTTTTTTGTGATGAATTATGAAGAAGAACTCAAAGCGTTGGCTTATCGTCACGATGTTATAGCAGGCTGTATTTCAAGGCCGAATGAAGTGACTAGCTCAACGTCTGGCTTAGTCAGAATGATTGATTCTGAAAGCAGAAAGATGAGAGTGGTAGATTTTGGTGCAACAGATCAGTCAGGTGTTCAAGAATTAGCAAAGAGGAGACTAAGTGATCTAAGAGATTTGATGCTGGAATGTCGTGCAGATTTTTTTGAATGTTTGGCAGGTGCTGATTGTGTTAGTGTGTTAAGTGACTTCTTTAAATCAAGATTAAGAAGATTAGCTGATGAGACAGGAGGTTAGTCAATGTTTCGTTTGTCTTTTCTCATTTTATTGCTCTTAAATTCTACCTCAGCAAAAGTTCTTTCAGAAGGGCTCATGGCTGATGTTTCGCAAATTGAGTTTAAGGTGACTCCAGATAAAATTCTGCCAGGCAAGGTCTTTCATCTTGAAGTGAAGATAGTAGCTGAGACATACCCTCAGCTAGAATTTGCATGGGAGGATGTAGATGGGATTTTGCTACTAGGTGAAGAACAACATCCTGTGGATTACTCTATAAATATTGGATATAAGGCAGGGCATACGTGGATACTTCAAGCAATAAAACCCGGCTTCATTGATTTTTCCAGCATTCAGTCCAAGCTTACTCTACAAGGTAGGACTTATGAAAATAGGCTCAAATTTCCGGGACTAGAGATTGGATCTTTTCAACTATCTGAATCTAATGATCGACTAGAAGCATGGGACCCGAGTTTCATGGAAAGTCAAAATACGGACATTTCCTATTGGTTTATTATGAGTTGTGCCTTTTTGATAATAGCAGGTTTCCTATGGATCTTCTATCAATGTAAGCAGTTGAATAAGCAAGTGCTACCTGAGTCGTTCTCCGATTCGCGCATGTCACTTCAAAATAAAATCCTAGAGGCCATGCACATGGGTGAATGGCCCGTTAAGGAAATAGAGAAATTCTTCCTGCTTTACGGGGAAAAATATGATCAACAGGGTAGAAGCTTATTTCAAAAAATACTATATTCTAATCATGAAGTGAGTTCACTTGATGGTAAACAATTAAGTCATTTGCTGAAAAATTCAGGAAAGACAGTTTCATGATTTTGTTGTATCCCCTAGTCTTACTAGTGCTTATAGGATATTTTGCCTGGAAAGCGTTTGATAAGCGTATTGTTCATACCGATGCTCTTTCTGTGCCAGCGATTAGCGCCTGGCAGAAACTCTCAAAAGGTCGAGCTAATTATTTATGGGTGTTAAAAGTTCTTTGGTGGACAACTTTGGTTTTTTTGGTTTTTGCTCTATCTAGACCGCAAGCTCTATTTACTCAGTCAAAAAAGAACACTAAGGGTATCGCGATAAAAATTCTTGTAGATATTTCAAGTAGTATGGATATGGCTATTGATCTACCGAATGGGACACGAGAGAGCCGTATGGAAGTAGCTAAAGAAATGGTAGAGCGTTTTATTATGGGGGACGGTCAGAACTTATCAGGTAGGCAGCAAGATCTTATTGGTTTGATAACCTTTGCTCGCTATGCCGATACACGTAGTCCTCTTACCCTTGGGCATCAAGCCTTGGTAGACATCGTACAACGCTTGGAAGTGCAAAATCGTCCTAATGAGGACGGAACCGCATATGGAGATGCTTTAACATTAGCATGTGCCAGGTTAGAAAAGCTTTCGGAACTGCAAGTAGAGCAAGGGGATGGATCAAAATCAGCTCCTGATATTGAAAGTAGAGTAGTTGTTCTTTTGACAGATGGGGAAAATAATTCTGGCAAGTATTTACCTCAGGAAGCGTCAGCTTTTGCTCAAAAATGGAATTGTCGGGTTTACGTGATTAGCTTAGGAGACCAATTGTTAACGGATGAGAATGGAAAGAAAATTCCACCATCAGCGGCTGACCAGGTGTTAGAACATATTGCCAGTTCTACTGGTGGAGTTTTCAGGAAAGCTTCTGACTATGAATCTCTTTTATCCGTCTATGAAGAAATCGATGAGTTAGAGCGAACAAAGATTCGCATCCAAGAATATATAGCGCCTTCAGATTTGTTTTGGATTCCTCTATCGCTAGGGGTCATATCTTTACTTAGTATGTTGCTGCTGGAATCGACTTGGTTAAGGGTGGCGCCATGAGTTGGATTGCTTTTCAATGGCCTTGGATGCTTCTGCTATTAGGTCTTCTGCCTTTTATTCGTATGCAAATGAAACGAGCAGAAGCTTTGAATCTTAAGACAATAAGGGCCCTGGAGAGCTCGATAAGTATCGATCAGCGTCGGCGAAGGCATCGTCATAGAATATTGCTTTGGGCTTTGGTTTTCATGATTATAGCCCTCGCTAGACCTGGATATGCCCCCGAGAAAAAGTCTATTCAAAAATCTGGTAGGGATGTTGTGTTTTTATTAGATGTTTCTCGAAGTATGCTGGCAGAAGACTGCTACCCTTCAAGGTTAGAAGTTGCTAAGCAGGCGGTGCGAGATTGTTTAGGTTCTTTTTCCAATGATCGTGTAGGATTAGTGATTTATGCAGGGAGTAGTTCTATATTGTGCCCTCTAACAAGTGACTATGAGTTTTTGAAATACATGTTGGAACAAGCGCAGCCTAGATCAGTAGATTTTGGTGGAACACTCCTCTTATCTGCTGTGGAAAAAGTAGTAAGCCAGGTTTTTGATGTAAGTCGTGCCAGTTATCAAGATTTAATTCTTTTAACAGATGGCGAAGACCATGGTCCTGAAATGAAAAAGGTTGCCGAGGTATTTAATCAAACAAATGACTCACTGCTCATAGTAGGTTTAGGTGATCCATCAGTTGGATCTAAAATCCCCATTATCGATGATGAAGGTAATGAAAGCTTCTTAGAACATCAGGGAAGACCTGTTCTCACTCAATTGCAAGAAAGGGGTTTACTGGAGTTGGAAAGGCTATCCAAGGGAAGTAAGTATGTTTCAGTAAAGACCTCCCCATTCCATTTGGGTGATATGTATCTTGATTTTGCGAAAGACAAGAAGCGTGATGGCGGGATAGGAAGTAATTTTGATATTGTTTATCAAGAAGCAGCATTTTTCTTTATCATCGTTTCTTTGATCTTACTGCTATGGGTTGAGTTTCTCTTTTTTGTGGGACAAGGTGATCAAAAATGGCTGTTGCTAAAGCAGAAGCTCGTGAAAAGAAGAACGCTTCTTGTTGCGCTCTTAGTTGTAAGTCAGAGTTGTTTCGCAGATGATAATAATTCTCCTTCGCTACTGTTTGAACGGGCAATGAAGTTGACGGCAGAAGGCAAGTATGAGGAGGCTCAAATGCTGTGGAATGAACTAGCGAACCATTCTGAGATGACCTCTTCAAAGCCGCAAGCTGTAATCGCTCTGAACTTAGCGCTTACGACTAAGAGGGAAATCAAAGAAATTGTTGATCAATCAAAAGAGGAACTTCTAGAAACGGCACTGATTAAATGTAATAAGGCAGAACAATATCTTTTACAGGCTGCTCGTTTAAGGCCTGATTACGCCCGGCCCGGTATGCAATTGCAAGAGTTAGACCGACTTAGACAAAACATTTATAATAAAATTGAAGAAAAAAAATCTGAAGAGGAGGAGGCTGACCAGGAGTTACAGCAGATAATTGAACTTCTCAGACAACTGAAAGACGACCAAAAGAATTTTCAAACGGAAGTGATTGAGAAAGGTAAATTGAAGCAGCGCAGACAACGCAAAATTCCTAAAGAAATGAAACAAAGACTCATTGAATCAGTCCCTACAACAGGCCAAGTTGAGGCCTATGTTCTAAAGCAAGAAGCTTTGCACGAAAGAGGGGTAGATATGCACATTCGATTTCTGGAATTAGATAAAAAAATGAAAGCTATCACCTATGCACTACCATCTGAGTCTTTTGAAAGTATTCTGAATGAGCCTATCGCATTAATGAACAAAGCACTAGAAAGTCAAAAAAGGGCAGTTCAATTTCTTAATGAATTTAACACATGGTGGCCTGCAACCCAGCGTCAGGAAGATGCGGTAAGGCTTATGAATAAAATTCTTACGCTTTTCCCTCAACAGGATGGGGGATTTTCAGATCAATATAGTGATGATTGGGAAGAGGCCGAGGACTTTGAAGAGTGGGATGAGTCTGAAAGTGGTGATGCATCTAGTTTGTCCTCTAGGAGCGAAGGTCCGATGCAAAGTTTTACTGAACTTCAAACTATGCCTGCGCCAAATTTTTCAGCGGAGGAAATCATGGCTCAAGAACTCGAGAATCAACAGTTTAGAGAAGAGGAACGTACCAAATCAAGTCTGGGTAAGGTTGAAAAAGATTGGTAAGTCTTTATGAGTAAAGCGGTCAGCCTTCACATTTCATTTCTTTCAGTATTTATGTTCTTCACGGCGTCATTGTTCAGCCTTGAAATGCAGCTTGTAGATCGATCGCTATTCAAGGGTAAAGTGGCAGAGCTGGTTGTTTATCTAGAAGCTGAGAAAGAGCCTATCTTAGTTTCCCCTGAATCAATGAGCGATTTTACCATAATCGATCGCATGTTTTTTCCTCTAAATGAAGACAAGCGGGGCTCATATGCAGCCTATATCAGCGTAGTTCCCAAGAGGGCGGGGTTGCTCAAGACTGCTGCTTTAAAGTTCAATGTGGATGGTAATATGGTAACAGTTCCCGGTAAGCAGGTGCGAGTCTCCCAGCCCTACCGCACGGATAAGATGGCTGTGAGGATCAATCCCGATAAAAACCGAGTGTATGTTGGAGAACCTGTACATGTTGAGGTAATATGGGAGTGCTTGTATGAAGTAAATGCACTTCGCGGATTTGATTGGAATCCTTCTTTTTTCCATCAGGATCATGTGAAGATAGTGGTTCCACGGGTAGTAGAGCTTGATAACGAACTGTCTATAGGCTTGCCAATAGGGGGACAACGTATCATAGCCCAACGGAGAACTGAAATCGGCGAAGCGATGCCCACACAAAACTCTATAGTAGGTCAGGCCAGTTTTTCATTGTACTTACAATTTGAGAGGGAAGGGATCCATAAGATAGAGGAGTCTGTCTTATCTTGTGTTCATTTATTCGAAACAAAGCACCAAATAGGTAATTACGCCGCCTATTTTAATAATAGTCTTTTTACGCAGCCGGAAAGAGATGATTACTACGAAAAAGTATACACTAGATCCAACTCCTTTGATATTGAGGTTTTGGCCTTGCCTGAAGATGGTAAAAGAGAGAGTTACTCGGGCTTAGTCGCACCGGTTGATTTCGACTTAAAGGTGCTGCCACAGAGTGTAGAAGTTGGTGGCCTGATGAATCTATTTATTCGAGTAAAAGCAGATACCTGCTCAGAGCTCATCCGACTGCCCGACCTCAAGAAGCAGAGAGGTTTAAAATATGCATTTCATATCGCCGAAGAGTTTTCAGAGAAATGGATGATCAACGGACGTGAGTTTAAATACACGCTTCGACCCTTGAGGGCTGATATTCAACAGTTCCCTTCTTTAGAGTTTCAGGTCTTAGATTCAGTATCTGGTGCTTTTAAGATGATTCAATCGAACCCAATCGATATGGAAGTACTACCTAATGATGGAGAGCGTTACTTTGACATCAAATCATTAGATGCATTAAAATCAACAGTTGAGTCAAACGACAAAGGTATTTGGTTCAACTATGCAATCAACACTTGGGATCAGATATTCAGTTTTATGGTGGAAATGTTAAATAGATGGTTTTGGATTCTGGCACTTTGGGGTCCGCTCTGTTTTCTTGCTTGTTATCCATTTGTGAGAGAGAGCTACCTACGAGCCAAAGATCCTATATACGCTAGGAGAAGATTGGCATATGAGTCGTTTCTAGATTTAGTAAGAAGGGACGACTTATCTCACAGGGTTTTAGGCCAAGGGCTTCGAAAATATCTCTCAGGCTTATTTGCCAGAAATGCAAATGGCTTTACTGTAGGCGACGCCCATAGGTTGCTTAGAGACAAAGGGTTCGATGATGATATTTGTCGTGAAGTTGGATCTATTCTCTCTGATGCTGATAGAGAGGTCTATGCTAAAGAAGCGGTTGTCAGGCCGAGCAATACTCGAGAGATTGGAAAGATAAAAGGTCTAGCCTCTGCTTTGTATGAAGGAATACAAGTGTTATTAATCTGTTTGCTTGGAATGGGATTATTGCAGTCGCGAGCTGAAGCTCAATCTACTGATGAATCCTGGCAAAAGGCTGAGCGATACTTTGCCCTAGGCTTAGAAGAAATGGAGAAATCCTCATTCAGAGCAGAAGAGTATTTTGCAACGGCTGCTCTGGCTTATGAGGAGTTTGCTCAAGCCAGTTATATCTCTTCTAAGGCCTGGTATAATGCGGGCAATGCTTGGTTTAAAGCAAAAGAACCAGGACGTGCTTTAGCTTCTTATTTGCGGGCTCAGCGCTACAGGCCATTTGACCAAAAGCTTAAGGATAATATCCAGATGATAAGGTCTCTAAATGAAGACAGTTTCCAAGCCTCTTCTAAAGAGATTTTTGGTAAATGGCTAATGGGTTGGCATAGGAGTCCTCAAGAGTGGAGGAAAGTCGTTTTGTTATTATGCTGGACTTGTTTATGGCTCTTAGCACTTATATGGTTGCGCTACCGTTCAAGAATTTTTCAGGCCAGTCTTATTTGTTTGGTTTTAGTTTCCATTACGCTAGGTGCCTCTCTCCTTTGGACATCGTGGAATCATGAACAAAGTGGAGTGATCATTGTAGATGAGGTTTATGCTCGCAAAGGTCCTAGCTATGCTTATCAATCGGCTTATTATGCGCCTTTGCATCAGGCACTTGAGATAAAAGTTAAACAGCTTAAGGGCGATTGGGTAATGGCAGAGTTATCTGACGGGTCGGTTGGCTGGTTGCCGGCAAAATCAGTGGCAGTATTTTAGAAGAGTGGGAGGAACAGGATTCGAACCTGTGAAGTCAAAGACAGCAGATTTACAGTCTGCCCCGGTTGGCCACTTCGGTATCCTCCCGAAATCTAACTTTAAACCAGAATGATGTAATAGAGAGACTTAAAAGAACTGCGCAAGATCTTGGCTCCAAGAATGATGGAATCTCCTAGAGGTATCACCTGCTGAGACCCATGTCCTTATACTATCAAGAGGGCACTCCGTGAGCTTGATAGTCTCGCCTCCGCTTGCTTATAAAAGCTATGCTGAAACGATGTGATTGAGTATATCTTCGTCAACTCTCTCTTTCTTGTGGCACTAGCCTTTACGCATCTCCTTCAACTTCTATTACATTATCCGAGTTAAAAAATTAGGAATCGTGTATTAAACTTTTTGATTCCCATTTCGTCAACTGAAAGATTTTATTTTTTATCTTTGTTCAAACCTTGTTACTTCATGAGGTTTAGATTAACAGCTACGCAAATTGCTTAAGGAATCTAATGTCATTCTCAGAAAACAAGCGCAAGTCGGGTATCTCATGTATGATCATTGCCATTCGTTCAATTCCCATGCCAAAAGCAAAGCCCGAGTAGGCTTGAGGGTCAATATCGACAGCAGAGAAGACCGCTGGATCAACCAAGCCACACCCTGCAATCTCTGTCCATTCTTTACCTCTGATTTTTAAGCCGGGTTTTGAGAAGTCGACTTCAAAGCTTGGTTCCGTGAAGGGGAAGAAGTGAGGGCGAAAACGCACAAGCGTGTCGGGGCCTAGAAACTCATGGAAGAAATATTCTAGCACTCCCTTCAAATCGCTGAGAGAAACGCCTTCATCGACTAGCAGTCCTTCCATTTGGTGAAAGTAAACTCCATGGGTAGCATCGATCTCATCCCTCCTGTAGCAACGCCCGGGTGCTATAATTTGAATGGGAGGTTTCTGAGTCTTCATAGTGCGAATTTGTACGGTAGAGGTATGAGTGCGCAAGAGGTGACGTCCCTCTACGGGGTGATCAGGAAGTTTTACGTAGAAGGTGTCTTGCTCATTGCGTGCGGGATGGTCTTCAGGAGTGTTCAGGGCATCAAAGTTGTTATACTCAGTTTCTATTTCTGGGCCCTCGGCTAAGGCAAAACCCATGCGCCGAAAAATTTGAATCATACGGTCCTGGACCTGTGTGAGAACATGCAGTGAGCCTTGTCTTACGGGAGCCCCAGGCATAGTAGGATCAAAAGATTGATCCTCATCTGAACCAGCTTCTAAATCTTCTTTTTTATCATCGAAAGCTGATTGGAGGGTGCTTTTGACTTGGTTGCTAATTTTGCCAACCTCAGGTCTTTGTTCCTTTGGCACATCCTTCATGCCTTCTAATGTTTTGGGTAAGAGTCCCTGACGGCTGAGAAATTTAATACGCCATTGCTCCAAGGCGGAAGCATCTTTCACGGAGGATAACTCTTGCTGCGCTTCCGTTTGGATTTTTTGAAGTTCTTCGATCATTTTAAAAATGCGTCAAGCCACACCTCAGCGAACTAGCTAAAGAATCATACCGCCTGACAGCTAATAAGCTTGATATTCTGATAAGCGATAAAAATGATAAGAATGTATTGGGAATTTAATTCTTAACAGCTTCGAGCACTTGTTTGAATGTGGCAGGCTCATTCATAGCGAGATCTGCTAGAATTTTGCGATCGAGTTCAACATTCGCTTTTTTTAGTGCGTCGATGAATTGGCTGTAAGTGATACCCTGTTCACGAACCGCTGCATTGATACGTATATTCCAGAGTGATCTGAAATTACGCTTGCGAGTCTTGCGGTCGCGGTAGGCCCAATATTTGGCTTTATAAGTAGCGTCTTTGGCGTAGCGAAAAAGTTTGCTTCTCTTTCCCTGAAAGCCTTTGGCGGCATCAATAACGCGTTTTCTTCTTTCACGTGAAGCGGGTGCATTGGTTGCTCTGGGCATAGTTTTATCTCCGTAAAGGTTTCGAGGTTTGTAATAACCTGCTAATAGTTAGTTCTTTGACTCAATCAAGCAAAAGGAAGGTTGTCTTTAATGTGAACATAGTCAGCTTCAGACATAATCTTAGCTTTAGCGAGTCTACGCTTACGCTTACGATTTTTGGTTGCAGCCAAGTGGCGGCGTCCAGAGGCTGATCCGATTACTTTGCCTTTGGCAGTAATCTTAAAGCGCTTTGCAACAGCTTTTCTTGTTTTTGAGGACATAATGTTTATCCCTTAGTTTGAGCCCCGTTTAAGGGTGCTTTTTCCACAGAAGCGGCCTCACTTGAGACACTTACCTCATCCTCCGCTTCGGGTTCTACTTCTGTGTATTTAAGTTTTCTCTTTTTCGCGGGCAAAGGAGTTAACATTAAATTTATGTTTCTGCCAATCATTTTTGGTTCAAAATCTGCGCTCCCGACATGCTCGAGGTCTGATTTCAGCTTATTGACCAGTTCGAAGCCCATACCTTTTTTCCCCATCTCGCGTCCTCTGAATACCATCATGAGCTTCACTTTCATGCCCTTGCTCATAAATTCCTCAGCTCTTTTCACCTTGGTCATGTAATCACCGCCATCAATATTGAGGTGGAATTTAAGCTCTTTGACCTTTTGAGAGGTATTGTGTTTTCGGGCCTCTTTGTCTTTTTTAGACATTTCGTATTTAAATTTGCCATAATCGAGAATTTTACAAACTGGTGGGTTTGACCGAGGGCTTACTTCTACGAGGTCCAAACCGTATTGCTTGGCTTTATAGAGTGCTTGATGTAGTTCTAGGACGCCGAGCTTTTCTCCATTGGGGTCTATGACTAGCATCTGACGAGCTCGGATTCTTTTGTTTGTGCGTAAATGTTGGATAATGGAACTCCTTGTTATGATTCATCTGAAGTGGAGGGTGCAGAGATGCTGCAATACCACATATGGGGATTTATTTGATAAAGTGGGCGAAACGAATAGCGTGTCATTTGCATAGACAGCATGACTGCGATGGCGCTTCTTGTGATGGTACTATGAATATCATATCTATTATCAGTTTATATCGGTTCACCCACCGAGGATCTTGATCATAAAATGTTTCCTTATCGAGGCAAGCAAAATTCAGTACGTAAGCTCAAGTTTTTAACTTGACTGACGTATAATATTGTATAACTCATTGTAGTTACAAAATTAAGGAGATTATTTACATGAAATCACTTCGAAATCTAAAAACGATTCTCGCCGTTGGGGTCCTTGCTCTACCAGGTAGCCTATTTGCTCAAGAACCTAGTTTTATCTCTAATGCTCGAATAAGACCCACGAGTTTGAATAACGCGGATGCTTCGGGCAGCTACATCTCGGCTTTTGGTGGTGTAACTTTACTGCAAGATGAATCAGGTTTCAACGGAGATTTAGATAGTGAGATAGGCGCTATGGTTGGCGGAAAAATTGGTTATGACATAGATAGCAAGCAACTACCCGCTTTGTGGGGTGGCAACGTGGGTATCACCACCGCAGTGGAGATGGAAAGTTTTTACTTAGATAATTCCGAAGATATAGATCTTGAATCAATTTTCTTTGGATTAAATGGTATTGTCCGCTTTGACCTCTTTAATAACTTTATCGAACCATATGTTGGAGCTGGTATAGGTGGAGTTTATTCGGAGTTGGGGGATGACGACGATGTGTTACTCGCATGGCAGTTATTAGACGGTGTTCAACTAGATGTGGGCAAAGGTTTTGCTCTCTTTGTGGAGCATAAGTGGTTAAGCATTATGGATGGCAACTTTACATCCGGGGGAACAACTACCAGCTGGGATTGGCTGCATCAACATACCGTTGCTGGCGGGTTGAAATATAAATTTTAGTAAGTCCGGATTGTTTATCAGTTGTTCGAAGAGGCTCGCTTCACGCGGGCCTTTTTGTTTGGGTTAGAGCTACCTCATAATAGCAAAGGCACACGCGTAAAGCTCTACGCCATGACATAACTTGCCCCATTTTTCATTCTCCAGACTCGATCCTTGATGGCTTGATAAAACTAGGCTGTGTTGATCTAAGAAAGTTCTCGCTCTTCAACCCGGATCATGCAATTGAAGTTGAATGAGATGTCTAAAGGCTTGATCTTAAAAAAGAGAGTCACTGAGGATGTATTTCAATCACATGGTCTGAGCATAGCCTTATAGGCAAGGGAAGGAGAAACTATCAAGCGCGTGGAGTGGCAACCTTCATACATCAGGCACATGGGTTTCAATCGTGGTGCTTCGGGCAGCCTTTTCGCAAAAAATAAAGTAGGGAATCGGCAACCGATAGTTCTCACCCTTCCGGCTATTCTTTTGGCATGGTCAATGGAACCAACCTCTACACCTTTCTCACCCCTCCGACTCCCCCCCCACGTCACCCTCCGACTTGATCGGAGAAAGCCTGGATAGAACCGTGCGGAGCACCATACCGCTTAGATCGGGGCCGGTGTCAGGGGATCAATCCAGCGGATCAACCCAGGGGAAAGAACCGATGCACGTTCTATCAATGCTCTCATTCAAGCAACCTCTCTCCTCTAAATTTTTCCTGGGTCAATAGATATCTCAGGGTCTGTTGTAAAATTTTTTTCAGAAGTATGAGAAAAGAAAATAGCTCACCCGCGACGAGTATAAGTCACCAATCTCTTTCAGGAAAATCATCCCCTGCAGAATGTTTACCATTAGCAAGGGGTCCATCTAAGTCGTTTAAAATAAGGAGGATAAGATTAAAGAGGATTTCTGCTCGGTTAGAACTTTAACATTCTCGCCAATAAGAATTGGCTCAAAAACACATCCAACATTTTAGTAAGAAAAAGAGTTCCTGTAGGAAGTTATCAACATTTTACGTTTTAATGAACTTGACAGTATCTGCTGATTTTATAGAACACCCTGCGACTATGAAACGATCCATGAACCTAAACATACCCATCCTTGGCTTGCTTTGGCCAGGGCTCTTTTTGGTATGTACCGCCTCTGCTCAATCTTTTAAAGAAACCACCGGGTATAGCAAAAAGAAGCTGCCCGATCATATCTCCATCACCGTCTGTAAGGACAAGAAAAACAAGATGACCATCCTTAACTGGTATGAAAAACCTCATCTGATCGAGAAAAGCGGAGGCACCATTCGTTTTCAAGAGGCCCCCAAAAGCTATCGGGTGATCACCAACATTGACTGTTCGGCTTTGCCGCAATATGGGCGGATTAAA